>JAQTOT010000114.1 GCA_028713145.1 Methylococcales bacterium | reverse complement strand
TGACGTTACACGGCATTGCGTATCACGCTTTTCGAACGCGCTATTCAGGCGCGAGGCGTTTTATGTCTGTGCATATTTTGGTGGCAGGAAATTTAACGGTTCAACAAGGACATGATTTAGTTGAGCTTATCGAACAGCGCATTGAGGCGATTTTTAACAATATCGACATTGACACCCATCTTGAACCTATTGAAGACCCCGTGTCGTGGGAACATTTGCACGCGCGCGTTTGACTACTTTTGTTTAACAAGATTTTGCGTCACAATGCGACTTTATTTATTCTCATTTTGGAGCTAAAAAAATCATGGATTATCCCGAAAAAACCTGTTCAATCGAACGCCTTGTCACACATGAAAAATTAGTGGCAGCAACGCTTGCAGGTCGAAAAACACAACAACGTCGTAACGGCGTTTATGGTTATCCGAATGAAACCTTTGAACTTGAAGGTAAAACGTTTGTTGTCACGGAGTTATATCAACAAAAATTAGGTGATATGACCGACGCGGACGCACAAGCGGAAGGTTATCCAAGTTTAGAAATGTATCGTGATTTGATTTTACGAATGCACGGCGGCATGGAATGGAATGATGAAGCTAGCGCGTGGGTTCACTGTTTTAAAGCGCAAGAATAGAGAAATTAACTGTTATGTCAGATTTGCACCCTTTTTTTCATAATGATTTCGAAGACGACACGCTAGTCTTAAATGCACCACCACAATTAAAAAAACCATCGCTTTATCGTGTGATTTTACTCAATGATGATTTCACGCCGATGGATTTTGTGATTGATATTTTGGTCAATTTTTTTGCGATGTCCGAAGAGCAAGCTACGGCGATTATGTTGCAAGTTCACACGCGCGGGATGGGAATTTGTGGCACTTATTCAAAAGATGTTGCTGAAACCAAAGTGTATATCGTAAATTCGTTTGCCATTGAAAATGATCATCCGTTGAAATGTGTCATGGAAGAAATTTAACGTTTCTACCATAAGAAAAGCCCCGATTTGCTCAAGGCAAGTCGGGGCTTTTTTACGTCAAACCAAACTTAAAAATCTTTTGGTTCTTTTGCTCTACGAGAGGTTGAACTTAAACGTTTTTTACTTTTATCCGTTTTAGGTTTGCTATCGTCGAATTTCAAGGTTTTGCGACCTTCTGATTTGGGTTCATATTTCGCGCTACTGCCTGAGCTTTCGCCGACTTTTGAAATGTTCAATGCTTGCCCAACAACGCGTACTTTGCGTAATTCGTTTAATAATTCTTTTGGCATTCCAGCAGGTAATTCAACGGTGCTGTAATCATCTTCAATGCGAATTCGCGCAATGTGATCGCCGTCGATACCTGTTTCATTAGCAATGGCACCTACGATATTGCCAGGTTTTACGCCGTGCGCGTGACCCACTTCAATGCGGAATGTTTCCATTTCGACGCTGCTTGAAAATTCGCGTTTTGGACGACGTTCGCCACGTTCACTTGATTCACGTCTTGGGCGTTCATTTCGCTCACCGCGTCCGCGTGAATCGTCACGATCACGGCGTGGTGGACGCTCATCACGTTCACGGTCGCGTTCTGATACTTTTTTAGGCGGAGCCATCAATAATGGTTCGTCGCCTTGTACTAATTTTGCTAACGCTGCGCCAATTTCTAACGCTGTCACATCATGTTCAATTTCGTATTGTTGAATCAGTTGCGAGAAGAAACTGAGTTCCGCTGACGCAAGCGTATCAGTGATGTTTTGTTTGAAACGTGCGATACGTTTGTTATTGATGATTTCAGTCGAAGGCAAGCCCATTTCTTCAACTTTTTGTTTGGTTGCGCGTTCAATGTTGATGAGCAATTTGCGTTCGCGTGGCGCGATAAACAAAATCGCATCGCCTGTACGACCAGCACGACCTGTACGACCAATACGATGTACATACGATTCGGTATCGTAAGGAATGTCGTAATTCACAACGTGGGTAATTCTTTCTACGTCTAAACCACGCGCTGCCACGTCTGTTGCAATCAGAATGTCGAGTTTGCCATTTTTCAAATGGTTAATCGCGCGTTCACGCAAATTTTGCGACATATCGCCGTTAATTGCGGCAGCAGAATAACCACGCGCTTCTAATTTTTCAGCGAGTTCAATGGTCGCGGTTTTCGTACGCACGAAAATAATCATGCCGTCGAACGTTTCGGCTTCCAAAATGCGCGTCAAAGCATCAAGTTTGTGAACGCCGCTAACTAACCAATAACGTTGACGGATATTTTCCGCTGACGCATTCGTCACTTTAATCGTAACGTGTTCAGGTTTGTTGAGATATTTATCGGTCATGCGACGAATAACGCTCGGCATCGTCGCCGAGAATAACGCAATCTGACGATTGTCAGGCGTTTGCTCCAAAATCCATTCTACGTCGTCAATAAAGCCCATGCGTAACATTTCGTCGGCTTCGTCGAGAACTAAAAATTTCAAGTTAGCAAGAGATAAAGTGCCTTTTCGCATGTGATCCATCACGCGACCAGGTGTACCCACGACAACGTGTGCGCCACGTTTTAAAGCACGCAATTGCGAGGTGTAATCTTGTCCGCCGTAAATGGGCAGCACATGAAAATCTTTTAAATGTGACGAATAACGTTGAAAGGCTTCAGCAACTTGAATAGCAAGCTCGCGTGTTGGAGCTAAAACTAAAACTTGTGGGTCGCGTTGTTTTAAATCAATGCGTGACAAAATCGGCAATGCGAACGCGGCAGTTTTTCCCGTGCCTGTTTGCGCCTGACCTAGAACGTCTTTGCCTTCGAGAATAAAGGGGATTGTTTGTGCTTGAATGGGCGACGGCGTTTCGTAGCCAACTTCTTTTAATGATTTAAGGATAGGTTCAATAATTCCTAAGTCACGAAATGACAAGGGAGTTGTTTCTTCTGACATGTTTTACCTGTGTAGAATTTTAGATGCGCTGGATGCGCGGGGAGGGTATTTGTTTTGATGTTTGAATTATAACGTATTTACGCGCAGTTCTGCTAACGGATGTTTCATAAATTATGATTACGCAATGCAAGGGCAGTAAATTTAGAACCAGCCCTTGCAAGATAATTTTTAAGTGTGACTTATTTAGAGCTGTAGCGAAACACTAACCACATAAAAAACTGCGTGCCTAAAATTAAATTTGCCATCAGTAAATGAATGGGTTGCGCGACAGGTGGCATTCCTAATCGGTCTAAACTCACACCCGCTAAAATCGCAGTCACAATCAATGCAAAAAGTAAAAAGCCTGCTTTTACAATCGGATGAGTTCGCGCCACATGTTGCCAAAATCGCCAAACCAGCCACGCATTGGTAAATAAAATTAGTGACGAAAATGAACGATGTACATAAAAAATAACGGGAAAATCCTCGCGCCAAAATTGCCGTTCAAGCACCAAATCGTGAGAAATAAAATCGACTGCCTCGCGCACTTGCGTTCCCATTGTGATTTGCACAAGGCTCATAATCAAAACCGCATTTAAAACCGTCGGTAATTTTGCAGGCAAAACGCTTAAATCAATCGATGCAAACGTGTCACGTTGCGAGCGCGTTATTGTGTAAATCAACAGGGCGACAATCAGCAAGGCAACCACCATGTGAAGGGTAATTTTGAGTGGATTTAAATTACTGGAAACAACCGTTGAACCAAGCCAGCCTTGAAAACCGACTAATAAAAATGCGGTGACGGCTAAATAAAAAACAGGTTTATCCGTTTTTAAATAAATGCGTGATGACCACGCGGTCAAAAAAACCAAAAAGCCAATCGTCACGCCAACTAAACGATTTGTATATTCTGTCCACGTTTTAACGGGATTGAATTGCGTATTTTCATAACCACGTTGCGCGTAAATTTCGTGATAATTTGCAGGTAATTGCGCTTCCGAAGTCGGCGGAATCCATTGCCCAAAACAGGTAGGCCAATCAGGACAACCCATTCCCGCGCCTGATGCACGCACAATTCCACCCGCTAAAATTACAATGTACACGGCACAAATCGTGAGCATTCCTAATCTACGAAAACGTTTTGCAGCTGCTTCATTCATGATTTATTTCCTCCAACAATTCTTAAAGCATCTTTTAAATCGTTATCTAAGCGCAAAACTTCGTTTTTCGCTTCGGTATTCACAACACACAAAACTAGCATTTTATTTACCGTCGTGGTTTCAACTTCGTCGCTTGATTCGTTTTTGGCTTTTTGTGGTATGCCGCGAACTTGCGCTAATAAAACCGTCCCGACTTTTTCATTATTCTCATCAATAATGTCGCAATTTGTTTCAACTGAAACGTTGGGTTCGCAAAGTCCAAGATTTAAGGTGCGTTTCACGTCACCCAAATAATGCGTTCGCACCACAATTTCTTGTCCCGTATAACAGCCTTTTTTAAAACTCACCGCGCCTGTTTCATCTAAATTGAGCATTTGAGGAATAAATTGCTCACTGGTTTCTGGCAAAATCCAAGGTGTTCTAAGCGTCGTCGGTTTTAGAAATGCTTGAAGTGGTAAATTTTCAAGTTCAGCAATGGTGACTTTGGCGCGTAATTTATAGCGTTCAAGCAATTCTTGAATCGTTTGCAACATCGTTTTTGGCAAAATTAACAAAAACCCTTCCGTTGTTTTTGCCATGACAAAAAACGCAATCACTTTACCTTTAGGACTGCAAAATGCGCCTGTTTGACTTTGATTTTCAGCGAGCGCAAAAACGTCACACGTTGTTTGTCCTTGTAAAAAGGTGGCGGCATCTTCGCCTGAAACGGACAAACAGCCCAAATCCGTGAGTGGAATTAACGATTTCATTTTTTCTCCAACGTTAAAAAGCGATACGAAAAATCCACTTTTTCGTCATTATCAATTTGTTCACAAGCAATTTCATCCCAATCAGTTACGTCAAATTTGGGAAAAAATGTATCACCTTCAAATTCAGCTTGAATGTCAGTTAAATAAAGCCGCTTTGCGAGTGGTAATGCGATTTCATAAAGCGTCGCGCCACCAATAATAAATACTTCTTCACCGTAATTTTTGGCAGCATCTAACGCGGATTCAAGCGATTGAAACACAAGGCAACCTTGCGGCTGATAATTAGCATTTTTGCTTAAAATCAAATTGGTACGTCCATCAAGTGGCTTGCCAATGGATTCAAACGTTTTACGTCCCATCAAAATGGGCGAATTCATCGTGATGGCGCGAAATCGTTTTAAATCAGTCGATAAATGCCACGGCATTTTATTGTCACGTCCAATCACGCGATTTTTGGACATGGCAACGATTAAGGATATTTTCATTTTAGAATTGTGCTTGTTATGCTTAAAAATCCTAATTTTAATGCAAATAAGACAATGAAAAACATTTTAGTCATCTTTACAGGCGGCACAATTGGTTCAAGTGTTCACAATGGCGCGATTGATACCGATGAAAAAACCGCTTTTTTGTTGCTCGAACAATTTAAACAGCGTTATCCCGAAACGGCGGTGAATTTCACCACGTTGCAGCCGTATCAAATCCTAAGTGAAAATTTATCACCACGCATTTGGACGGATTTAATTCATGCAATTGAAAAGGCACAGCCGCAGAATTATGACGGCATAATCGTTACGCATGGCACAGATACACTCGCTTACACTACCGCCGCGCTGCATTTTTATTTTCAGTCGCCAAACGTACCGATTTTTCTGGTTTCAAGTCACTTGCCGTTGCGTAATCCGAAGGCAAACGGACTCGATAATTTCAGCTTTGCCGTTGAAAAAATTTTGCAAGAGAAATTAACAGGCGTTTTTGTGCCATATCGAAATCCGAATGAAAAACATGTGACGTTACATCAAGCAAATTGTTTAACAAGTTCGCCACAACTCGGCAGTGATTTTTTTAGCGTTTCTGATGTAAGTGTTTCGCAAAAAATGATTCTCGACACACCGCTTAAAGCCCAGTTTTCAGAAAAAATTCTGCTGATAAAACCGTATCCGTCACTCAATTACGAGCATTTTGATTTGCAAAATGTCGATGCGGTTTTGCATGATTTGTATCATTCAGGAACGGCGTGTACAACTTCACAATGGGGCGATAATTATTCGTTATTGAATTTTATCACCCGTTGTAAAAGCGAAAATGTGCCGATTTATCTTGCACCTGCGTTGAAATCGCAAGACGCTTATCAATCGACACTTGAACTTGTTAATAGTGGCGCGACGATGCTTTGGAACATGACGCTTGAAGCCGCTTTCGTGCAGTTGTCGCTTTTGTATGGGAATTCATGAGGTTCGAAAAATTTTAAAACTCAAACGCACCTTCTAAACCATTGGCTTTCGCATCACGCTCTGAAAGAGGAAGTAGCTCAAAGCGATTTTCAATCAATTTCAAAATCGAAGTCGTGTCATAAAGCGTGTTATCGACAAAACCTTTTTTCGCAAACGGCGATACGATAATCGCGGGAATGCGTGTTCCCGCTCCCCAACGGTCAAATTGTGGTGGCGCAACGTGATCCCAAAAACCACCGAATTCATCGTAAGTAATGATAATTGCCGTTTTTTCCCAAATCGGACTTTGACGAATAGCTTCGACAATCTCTTTGATTTCCGCATCGGCATCTAAAATGGTGGCATAACCTGGATGTTGATTTTTACTGCCAACAGGTTTGAAAAATGCCACGCGTGGAAAATTACCTTTTAAATCTTCAAAAAGCTGTGTTTTGTCTTTTAAATGCTCTTTTCGTGCCTGCGTATCGGGCGCGAAATTTGTGTAATAAACAAACGGTTGGTGATGATATTGAAAATTATCGCCTGTATCTTTGTTTGCCATCGCATCATTCCACCCACCCGAATACCACGCCCATGAAATCCCTTTTTCTGAAAGTCTGTCGCCAATGGTGACGTGTGTTTGTGGTGGCAAACGATTTTCATCGTGCGTTGAATCAAACGGCGGATAATGCGGTTGAATCGTTCCAACGGCATAACCATCTTGCGTTACAGTTGGGTCTTTGGTGACTTTGCCTGTTTTGGCATCACTTTTCCATTTTTTTAATTCATCAGGTGCATCTTTAAATTCGGGTGTGCAGGCACAAATTAACCATTGATGATTTAAAAATGAACCGCCATACGCGGCTTGAAAAAAATTGTCCGCTAAGGTGAATTCTTTTGCATATTGCCACAATGCGGTTTGTGATAAATCGTAATGTCCCATCGTCAACGCGCCTGCTGAAGACAATTGTGCAAAACGGTTGTTTTTACCGCCGTTAATTTGCATTTGATGAATAAAAAAACGGTGCGTTAAATCAGGATGTTTTTCGGTTAATGGAACGTAACGCGCAATATCAAACGGTTGATTGGGCAAATTTTCAGGAAAGCGTTTATCCGAAACCGTCGGCAAGGTTGTGTAATCACGCCCAAATTCATCAATTTGCAGCGGTGCATTTTTTGCGTTTTCTAAGCCGTTCGCATCGGGAAATAGACCAAATAAATTATCGAAACTGCGATTTTCAAGATACAGCACAACGATGTGTTCAATGTCTTTTACGTCTTTTGCGGGAGCGGGTGTTGAAAAAATAGCGGTAATGGTTAATGCGAAAGCGGCAACTTTTTTCATGATTGTACGGGGCGTTTATCTAATTTACGTTGAAGTGATCGACGGTGCATATTCAATGCCCGTGCAGCGGCAGAAATGTTGCCATCGTGTTGCATCAATACTTTTTGCAAATGTTCCCATTCCAAGCGTTTTACCGAAAGCGGAATGTCGCTAATGGTTGCAGACGTATCACCTTCATTTTTAAGCAACGCGGCAACAATTTCATCCGCATTAGCAGGTTTGGTTAAATAATGCGTCGCCCCTAATTTAATTGCTTCAACGGCGGTTGCAATGCTCGCAAAACCTGTGAGCATCACAATGCGGGTATTGTCATCGAGCGAAATCAATTTTTTCACCAGTTCTAAGCCTGACTCCAAACCAATTCGTAAATCAATCACCGCGTATTCGGGTAAATTTTGTTCGGCAAGTTGAATTCCCGAAGCCACATCATAAGCGACTAAAACCTCGTAATCGCGTTTTTCGAGGGCATTTTTTAACACGCTGCAAAACGTTTCATCATCATCAACAAGTAATAAGCGTGGATTGTCGAGTTCTTCAGTTGCTGTCATTTTCTGTCTCATCATGTAATAGCGGTAATGTCAGTGTGACCTGTGCGCCGCCTTCTTTTTTGTTTTCAAAGTCGATTGTACCGCCTAAACGTTGCAGGGTTGAGTAAGTTAAAAATAAGCCAACGCCTAAGCCTTGTTTACTACTTGTCGTGGGATGTTGCCCTGCAAATTCAAGTAAGTGTTCAGGAAACCCCGTACCAAAATCCCGAATTTTAATCGTTGCACTTTGTTTATCCCAAATAGCGTGAAATTCCACGCCTAAATCAGGATTGGTCGCTTCTGCCGCGTTATTTAAAATGTTAATCAGCGAATGTGTCAACGTGCGTTCAGCGATGATTTTTGCCTCAAAATCGACGTTGGGGTCGATAAAAAAGTTTAATTTTGTGCCAACTTTGTGGGTACGCCATTGCTTAATTACGTCATCTAAATAATCACTCAGTAACATGATGTTGCCTGATTCAGCTCGCATTTCACCTGCTGACGCTGACATTACCGATAAGGCTTCTTTGCAGCGATTGATTTGTTCTTCGATGATAGACATTTTTTCGTATAACTCAGGATGATTGCAATACGCATAATCTTGAGTGAGTTCATGCGCGATAATTGCCATCGTGCCAAGCGGCGTTCCCATATCATGTGCGGCACTTGCGGCAAGCGTTCCGAGCGCGACAACTCGTTCATTTCGCAACGCATTTTCTCTTGCTTGCGCCAAACTGCGTTCACGAATTTTTAAGGTTTTAGCCAGTTCAACGACGAAAAAAGCCACTAAGCCTGCACTAAATACAAATCCAAACCACATCCCGAAAATATGTAAATTGAAATAATTTTTATCATTGAGCGTATGTTGCAGTTCGAGCGCGTCGAGTTGCGACATTTGAGAGAAAACAATGTGCGAATTATG
>JAQTOT010000113.1 GCA_028713145.1 Methylococcales bacterium | reverse complement strand
GAAGATTTTACTTTTTGGCGCAAACGGACAAGTCGGTTTTGAATTGGCGCGTTCTCTTTTACCGCTGGGCGACGTGGTTGCGTTGCATCGAGAAAACGCCGATTTAACCGATTTAGAAAAATGTCGCACCACAATTCAAACGATTCAGCCTGATGTGATTGTAAATGCCGCCGCTTATACGGCTGTTGACAAAGCTGAAACAGAACGTGACAGCGCATTTTTGATTAACGCAAAAGCCGTTGAGGTTTTCGCGCAAGAAGCAAAAAAAGTTGGCGCACTGCTGATTCATTATTCGACGGATTATGTGTTTGATGGCACAAAAGACGCGCCTTATCTTGAAGACGATTTGCCAAATCCGCTGAATGTTTATGGCGAAAGTAAATTGGCGGGCGAGCAAGCGATTCAAGCCAGTGGCGCGGATTATGTAATTTTACGCACGACGTGGGTTTTTGCCGCGCGAGGACAAAACTTTGTGAAAAGTATTTTGCGTCTTGCCGCAGAACGTGAAGAACTAGGCATCGTTGCCGACCAAATTGGTGCGCCAACGTCAGCGCGTTTTATTGCCGATGCCACCGCGCATATTTTGCGGCAAGCGCAATGTGAACGTAACGCACAAACCTTTATTTCAGGTATTTTCAATTTGACCAATTCGGGCGAAACGTCGTGGTTTGGATTGGCGGAAAAAATTGTAAAGCACCTCCCCCCCAGCCCCCCTCCAAAGGGGGGAGTCGTTTCGTGTGTGATTAAGCCCATTCCAACGTCAGCTTACCCAACGCCTGCAAAACGCCCTGCTAATTCGCGACTTTCAACGGCAAAATTACAACAGCGTTTTGGCTTAACAATCCCAACTTGGGAACAATCTCTCACTTTTTGCTTGGAAGAAATCTATGGAAAATGAAATTAAAAACGTCCGTGAAACCGCAGAGCTTTTGCACAGCAAAGCCGAAGTCAAAGCCGCTTTAGATTCAATGGCGGTGCAAATTAACCAACTTTTAGCAGAACGAAATCCGCTTGTTTTATGCGTGATGAATGGCGGGTTAGTGACAGCGGGGCAATTGCTGACTCGATTAACGATGCCGCTTACGGTTGATGCCATCAACGCAAGTCGCTACCAAAATAAAACGGTTGGCAATGACATTGAATGGATTTTTACACCGCGAACCTCTTTGAAAAATCGCACGGTGCTTTTAGTTGATGACATTTTAGATGCAGGCATTACGCTGGCGGCAATTTACGATTATTGCCTTGAGCAAGGCGCAAGCTCAGTTTATACGGCGGTTTTGCTCGACAAAGATTTGCCTCAACAACAAAAACCGATTACGGCTGATTTTGTAGGTTTAAAAGTGGCTGACCGCTACGTTTTCGGTTATGGCATGGATTACAAAGGTTATTGGCGCAATGCAGATGGCATTTTTGCTTGTGTTTAAGCTAAATTAAATTGTGGTGACGTGGTTTATTAGATTCACGTCGTCCATTAAATACAGGCATTTTGAATGATAAAAAAACCAATTCACTGGAATCCTGAGAAAAACCGCAAACTCATCGAAGAACGCGGCATTTCTTTTGAAATCGTCTGTTTTGTGTTGCAATCGGGAAATTTACTTGATGATGTTGAGCATCCGAATACAACGGATTACGCGCATCAACGAATGTTTGTGATTAAAATTGACGACTACGCTTATTTGGTGCCGTATGTTGAATCAGAAACCGAAATTTTCTTAAAAACTATTATTCCCAGTCGAAAAGCAACCAAACATTATTTGAGTAAAGGTGAAGTATGAAAAAATTTAGCTTAGATGCAGAAGAACAAGAATTACTCGCTGCTTTTGACGCGGGTGAATTTCAATCTGTTATGACACCAGAGCGAAAACAATTTATTGAAACAGTCGCTAAACAATCTTTTCAACAAAGTAAGCGCGTGAATATCAAAGTTTCTGAAAGCGATTTAACCGCCATTCAAAAAATCGCGTTGCAACAAGGCATTCCGCATCAAGCCTTCATTTCTAGTATTTTGCACAAGTACGTTTCAGGAACGCTTTATGAGGTTAGATGAAATCATTGTGGCTAAAATCCATATCGTTACTTAACTTTCAAAAAGGAAACCTCAAATGCCGGTCATTTTTTATTTCTTCGGGGCATTGCGGGAGCTGACAATGATTAAAATTATTCGAGCTTATTACTTACAACAAAAAATTTTACGACTTCATTTTTCTGATAATTCTTACGGTGATTACGATTTGCAACCATTAGTCGATAGAGACGCTGAATTAGTTTTACCGTTAAAAGATGATGCGTATTTCAAACAGTTTTTCTTGGAATTAGGCGCGTTATGTTGGAAAAACGGTTTGGAATTATGCCCTGATAGCATTTATCAAAAATTAGCCGAAAAACAGCAATTGCATTTTGAATTGAAAGCGGCTTGAAACACAATGCAGTGCAGGGATTGTGTTTAATCTTTGGTTGGATTATTTGTTGACGAAGTAACATGAAAAAAGCCCCGATTTGTAGCGATGTGAATCAGGGATTAAAACAATTTTAAAAATTTACTTGTCTAAATGCTAGACTTTCAAGCCCGAATAATTGAAATTTTGAGAGAGATAACCTGTGAACAGAATGTCTATAATTTTTGCAATGCTCCTGTCTTTTGGTTGTGTAAAAGAATCATTTTCTGAAATAAAAACCGATAAAGGTATCGAGTATAAAGTTGTAAAAGATGAAAAATTAGGCAACATCAAAAGAATGGTTGATGTTGTTCTTAGCGAAAAAATAAGTGAGGAAGAACTCAAAAAGATTGCTATGGAAATTAAACACAGCGATTCTAAAAACTATGACAAAACATTTATAACCTATTCTCTTAGTGCAGATAAAAAATTTACCAAGGACAGAAATAGGGATGGTTGGGCAACTACTCATTTCAATCCAAATCTCGAAGTAAAAATTCAGGGGTTAAATCTTAAAGATGAACAAACATTATTGGCAAAAGCTAATACTGCTACTGATGCAAATAGAAAAGTTATCGGTTCTTGGATAGACGATAGGATTGGCTACACAGCGGTGCTATTCAAAGCCGACAAAAAACTTTTTATGGAAAAATTATTTTACGATGGCAGTGGAAGTGTTGATGAAATGATGATTGACAAAAATAAAAAAATTACGAGTAAAGTCGATTATGGGCATGGTGAGTATTACGTCATCAATGCAAAAAAGGAATTGGAGTCTTGGGGAAGAAACGGACTTATTTACACGTCAAGGGAATTACCTAGAAAATAGTTTTTATTCAACAAATTTTGATGGGCGTGATTTTTGTCACGCCTTTTTTTGTTAAAAATGAAGTCAAACCATGAACACATCAAGTTATTCAAACACAAAACAAACAACGCCATTTATAATTACAAATCTTAAATTTTTTGGAGAAACAACATGACATTTTTAATTACTTTTGGCGTGATGCTAGCTGTCATTGCCATTATGGCAGTCGGGGTAATTTTTGGACGTAACGCAATTAAAGGTTCGTGCGGCGGTGGAAAATCAGCTGCTGAATGTATTTGCACAGAAAAATGCGACAAACGCAAAAAATACGAAGCCGAGCAAGCCGCTAAAGTGCAAGCCTAAAAATGCCCGTTCAAACCTATTCGTGGCGATATATTCTCTCGATTGCCCTGCAACATAAAAAGCAACTCATTTCAGCGCATTTAATCGCTATTTTTGCAACGGTTGTCAGTGTTCCTGTGCCACTTTTAATGCCACTTTTGGTGGATGAAGTGCTACTGAATAAACCTGCAACCGTCGTGCAAATCGTCAACGCTATTTCGCCAACCGAGTGGCAATCGCCGTTGCTTTATATTTGCGCGGTGCTAGTGCTGACAGTGTTTTTGCGCTTTTTAGCCTTGGTTTTGAACGTGTTGCAATCGCGCCAATTTACGCTGATTGCAAAAGATGTGGTGTTTCGGATGCGTTCAGAACTTGTTGGGCATCTGCAAACCATTTCGATGACAGAATATGAAAGTTTAGGTTCAGGAACGGTTAGCACTTATTTTGTGAAAGATTTAGATACCATCGATAATTTTGTAGGCACAACCGTTGCGAAATTATTGGTTGCCGTTTTGACCGTCACAGGAACGGCGGTAATTTTGCTGTGGATGCACTGGCAATTAGGATTGTTTATTTTATTGCTCAATCCTGTGGTGATTTATTTCACCCGTGTAGTCGGTGCAAACGTGAAGCATCTCAAAGCCAAAGAAAATTCGGCTTACGAAATTTTTCAACAATCCCTCACAGAAACGCTTGAAGCGATTCATCAAATTCGCGCGAGCAATCGTGAGAAACATTATTGTGAACAACTCGTTGATTTAGCCTTAACCGTTAAAAATAATTCCAGCGCGTTTGCATGGAAAAGTGAAGCCGCCTCACGATTTAGTTTTTTAATTTTTCTATTTGGTTTTGATATTTTCAGAGCTTGCGCGATGTTGCTGGTGTTTTATTCCAATTTGACGATTGGACAAATGCTCGCAGTATTTGGTTATTTGTGGTTCATGATGTCGCCTGTTCAAGAAATTTTAAACATTCAATATGCCTTTTACAGTGCAAAAGCGGCGTTGACGCGCATCAATAAATTAACGGCATTGCGTCAAGAGCCGCGTTACCCACACAAAAAAAATCCCTTTTTAAACAAAAAAACGGTTTCTGTTAGCGTTGAAAAACTGCA
Source organism: Methylococcales bacterium (assembly GCA_028713145.1). Lineage (GTDB taxonomy): Bacteria > Pseudomonadota > Gammaproteobacteria > Methylococcales > Methylomonadaceae > UBA10906. The sequence continues at coordinate 4,434 of JAQTOT010000113.1, read as the reverse complement.
TTTTAGTTACGGCGATAAAAAAATTCTCAACGGTATTCAGTTGCATATTAACGCAGGTGAAAAAGTCGCATTAGTTGGCGCGAGTGGTGGTGGGAAATCAACGTTGATTCAGGTGTTAATTGGGCTGTATGCCACAACGTCGGGAAAAATTTTGTTCAACGGAGTGCCGATTGAACAAATCGGTTTGGACGTGGTACGCGAAAACGTGGTGACGGTTTTGCAAAATCCGATTTTATTTAACGATTCGATTCGCGCAAATTTAACCTTAGGCAAAAAAGCCACAGACAAAGAATTGTGGCACGCACTCGAAATTGCTCAATTGGCTGGCACAGTAAAAGAATTGCCACAAGGTTTAGAAACGGTTGTCGGTCGAGGTGGAATGCGTTTATCGGGCGGTCAGCGGCAACGATTAGCGATTGCACGAATGGTTGTGGCGAATCCAAAAGTGGTGATTTTAGACGAAGCCACGTCAGCGTTAGACAGCGAAACCGAATTTAAGGTGCATGAAGCCTTGCAAGAATTTTTGCAAAATCGCACCACGATTATCGTCGCGCATCGATTAAGCGCGGTCAAACAAGCCAATCATGTGTATGTTTTTGAAGATGGCGAAATTTGCGAACATGGCAAACATGAAACATTGCTTGAAAATAAAGGCTTGTATGCAAAGTTATATGGAGATTATCAGTAAAAAATAAGCTGTTGAAAAAAGTTTTTTCTGCTCCATTGTTGCGTTATCAATTCATTTTCTTTTTAGGAAAACATCATGAGAACAGACAAATTAACCAGCAAATTTCACGAAGCCATTGCAGACGCGCAAAGTTTAGCGTTAGGCAAAGACCATCAATTCATTGAAGCGGCGCATTTATTACTCGCGTTACTCGACCAAGACGGCGGCAGCATCAAGCCGTTACTCGCACAAAGCAATATCAATGTCCCAACCTTACGCGCTGACACGTTAGCGTCAATCAACCGATTAGCTAGCGTTAGCGGCACGGGCGGAGATGTCCGTTTATCCAATGAACTCGACCGTTTATTAAATCTTACTGACAAACTCGCGCAAAAACGCGGCGATAATTTCATTTCGAGCGAATTATTTTTACTCGCCGTTGCTGAGGAAAAATGCTCACTCACCGAACTTTTCAAAAAACATGGGCTGTCAAAAGTCTTGCTCGAAAGTGCGATTGAAAAATTACGCGGTGGCGAAACCGTGCAAGATGCCAACGCTGAAGACCAACGCCAAGCCTTGAAAAAATACACAATTGATTTAACCGAACGCGCCGAACAAGGCAAACTTGACCCTGTGATTGGGCGTGATGATGAAATTCGCCGCACCATTCAAGTGTTGCAACGTCGTACCAAAAATAATCCTGTCTTAATCGGTCAACCTGGTGTGGGTAAATCGGCGATTGTCGAAGGACTCGCGCAACGCATTATCAACGGCGAAGTGCCAGAAGGCATGAAACACAAGCAAGTGTTATCGCTCGACATGGCGGCGTTAATTGCAGGGGCAAAATTTCGCGGCGAATTTGAAGAACGTTTGAAAGCCGTTTTAAACGATTTAGCTAAACAAGAAGGGCAAGTCATTTTGTTCATCGACGAATTGCACACGATGGTCGGAGCAGGTAAAGCCGAAGGCGCGATGGATGCGGGCAATATGCTCAAACCTGCGTTAGCGCGAGGTGAATTGCATTGCGTTGGTGCAACGACACTCGACGAATATCGTAAATATATCGAAAAAGACGCGGCGTTAGAGCGACGTTTTCAAAAAGTGTTAGTCGATGAACCCAGCGTTGAAGACACGATTGCGATTTTGCGCGGCTTAAAAGAAAAATACGAAGTCCATCATGGTGTCGATATTACCGACCCTGCGATTGTCGCGGCGGCAACGCTTTCATATCGTTACATTGCTGACCGTCAATTGCCTGATAAAGCGATTGATTTGATTGACGAAGCGGCAAGTCGGATTCGGATGGAAATTGATTCAAAACCTGAATCGATGGACAAATTGCATCGCCGTTTGATTCAACTCAAAATCGAACAAGTCGCGCTGAAAAAAGAAAAAGATGCCGCTTCAAAAAAACGTCTGCAAATTTTGGAACAAGAAATTGCCGAAATTGAAAAAGAGTATTCGGATTTAGAAGAAATTTGGAAAGCCGAAAAATCGGCGTTGCAAGGTAGCGCGGCAATTAAAGAAAAACTCGAACAGGCGCGTTTAGATTTAGAAACCGCGCGACGGGCAAATGATTTGGCGAAAATGTCTGAATTGCAATACGGCATTATTCCTGAATTGGAGAAACAAATCGCCGCGTCGGTCAATGTCGATACGTCAAAAATGACCTTGCTTCGCAACAAAGTCACCGACGACGAAATTGCTGAAGTAGTTTCAAAATGGACGGGAATTCCTGTTTCAAAAATGCTCGAAGGCGAACGCGAAAAATTGTTGAAAATGGAAGAGCATTTAAAACAGCGCGTAATTGGACAAGATGAAGCCTTAAAAGCGGTGAGCAACGCGATTCGTCGTTCTCGCGCAGGACTTTCTGACCCGAATCGTCCAAATGGTTCGTTTTTATTTTTAGGCCCGACGGGCGTGGGCAAAACCGAATTGTGCAAAGCGTTAGCCGAATTTATGTTTGATACGCCCGATGCGATGGTTCGCATTGATATGTCCGAATTTATGGAAAAACATTCGGTGGCGCGTTTAATCGGCGCGCCTCCAGGTTATGTCGGTTATGAAGAAGGCGGTTATTTAACGGAATTAGTGCGTCGCAAACCGTATTCGGTAATTTTGCTCGACGAAATCGAAAAAGCGCATCCCGATGTGTTTAACATTTTGTTACAAGTTTTGGATGACGGGCGTTTGACCGATGGTCAAGGGCGGACGGTTGATTTCAAAAATACGATTATCGTGATGACTTCCAACATCGGTTCGGACACGATTCAAGCGTTGTCGGGCGAAGCGTTGTATAGCGTAATGAAAAATGCGGTGATGGATATTGTGGCAACAAAATTCCGTCCTGAATTTATCAATCGAATCGATGAAGCGGTGGTGTTCCATTCGCTTGGACGTGAACAAGTTCGCGCGATTTCGACGATTCAAATTGATTATTTACGGAAACGTTTGCAAGAACGTGAAATTGGTTTTGAAATTTCAGACGCGGCGTTGGATTTGTTGGGCGAAGCGGGATTTGACCCTGTTTATGGTGCAAGACCGATGAAACGCGCCATTCAACAACAACTTGAAAATCCACTCGCGCAAGCTATTTTGAGTGGGCAGTTTGTCGCGGGGGATGTGATAAAAGTGGTTGAGGAAGGCGGGGAGTTGCGGTTTTCGCGGTAAAAAAGACATCACCGAAGTGGGTTAAATCTTCGATTTTTCCCACTTCATTAACGAAGAAAAATAAATAATCCTTATGTGAGCATTGTTAAATACGCTTCAATGTCACTTTCTATTTTTTTGAATAAAAAACATTCCCTGAATTTATCGTTTGATGATAGAAATAACTTCACCCGTTCTAGGCGATTCTCCTTATCATCAATAATCTCAATAATCTTTCCACTCAGCTTATGATAATTTTTGATTTTCTTAGTCTTTACATCTTGAGTTGCTGACGATTCTTTTATTGTTTTTTCATGCTCTTTTTTCAAAAGACTGCACACCTTGTTAAGAAGCCTTAAAACGACATTGTCATAAAGCGTATGACCTTTAATAAAAAGGTAAGCATTAACCTCAGTTAAACCATTATTTTCTTCAAGTTGTTTTCCAAGTGACTGCACATTATCTTCATGTTCTGGAAATTTTGTTCGCAATTCTTGCAATTTATTATTCACTTTCGTTTCCACGTTAGTTAATTCTATTATGCCGTTTTCGTGAATATCAGGATTTTCTGTAATTTTTACTTCGTTACAAAAATCAGAAATAGTGAACTCTGTAGTGTTGTTTTTACTGTAAAAATACAAATTCCAAATAAATAAAACATAAATTATTTGAGAGTAACTCATTAAGAATTCAGAAAAATCTATTTTCTCGTTGGTGTTGTGAGTTGCTTGGACACAAATCCCCTTGAGACTTTCTGCATAGCATTTTAAATTTTCGGTCGAATACGCATAAGTTTGAAAGATAAAAGGATTTTCGTTAATTTTCTTAGTTTTATCAGAATGATTTTGAAACAAGTAATCGTAATCACTGTCTAAACAGATAATTAGATACTCGCCAACGTTATCAAATAACTTTCTTAATTCTTTTTTTCCTGTAGCCAAACTATCGTTTGAATAAGGTTTAAAATCAAACCTGATATTAGCTTGTTGTTCATAGCCACATAATATGCCGTGCCAAAACGAAACATCCTCTGCATCTTCCACATAAACGACAACTGTTTTAGGAGATGATTTAGGGGCTAAAGCATTGCTAGCTTTTTGATAATCTGACGATACATT
>JAQTOT010000112.1 GCA_028713145.1 Methylococcales bacterium | reverse complement strand
AATTTACTTATGATGCAGCAGGACTTGTAACAGGGCATACTGAAACTGAAGGGAGAAAAGTCAGTGTTTATGATGCAAGTGGCGTATTAACAGCAATTACGATTGATACAACGTTAAGTCCTTCATTAAGTGAATTTATTGATTCGGATTCAACAACCAGAGCTTTCAAAGAAACGCTTGGCAATGCCACGACAACTTACTATTTGCAAAATACGAGTAACCAATTAGTCAAAATTTTAACCGAACAAACTACAACCGTAGGGAGTCGCACGATTTCCGATACAAACACCTTCAACAATCTTGGCGTGTTAGCCGCAAAAACTCACACAGAAATAGAAGGTGCAAATCAATTGTCGAGTGAGATAGCGTTCAACAGTGAAGGCACAGAAAAAACCATTACGGATACGACTATTTCAGATGGAAAAACCTTTATATCTACCGTCATTCGCAACGCGAGTGATGACAGTATTTTGAGGAGTTCGCAATCAGATGGGGTTAAAACAACTTTTTATAAAGCAGATGGGGCGGTCGATCACATTTCGATTGATGTATCGACAAAAGCAGATGGAACTTATTCGTTGACAGATGATAGCGGTATCACAACAGATTACTATGTGACTGATCATCTACTCACTAAGTATATTGTCACGCAAAAACCTTACATATACACAGATGCAACGGGAAAACAGCAAACCGTTACCGCTTCAAAAACGTTCGATACAAATAATGCTGAAACGGGTAGCAGTATTTTAAATACCGTGAAAATTGGTAGCACAGAAAAAGCATGGTCTAGCTTTGAATCAAGCACCGCAGCGAGTATTACAACGACGACGTTTTTGTGGATAGACGATACAAAAAAAGGTTTTTCGGTCAATAAATATGATTCGAACAACAATAATACAGGCAGCGTTTTTGCAAAATCGGTTTATTCGGGTTCAGTGACGGATTTAAAAAGTGTCTCGATAGATGTCACCAAAGAACTAATGAATAATTTGACTATGAGTGACGCGAGTGGAAAAGTGACCTACACCGTAAGTCATGCTTTGAAAGACCCTAACACCACCGATATTCAAACAGCTTATGGCTCATCGTTAACTGCGCCTTCAACAATTACTGCAAGCGATGCTGTGTTTTATCAAACAGCGAGTACAACGGCTACTCGATACGGTGTTTTTGGTTTGGATACGGCAAAACCTATTCATTTTGTTGATGCCACCACGATAGGAACGGAAGCTGAACATAAAATTGATAACTGGTATTTGTCGAAACTTACGGCAACAGAAACCACAAATGCGAGCGGTGATAACAAGCTAATCGAGATGGCTACAGGTAATTACACCATTTCAGGTTTTAAATTGGGCGATGTATTGCATTTTTCATCTACACCAACGGCAACGACACTTAGTAATCCAAGTACAAACGATGGAATAATTGAAATGGATGTAACGTGGGGAACTAGCAGCACGACGCATATCACTTTAACGGGAATCAGCAATGATATTGATACGTCCATTGGAAGTGCAACAACGATGACAAATTTCAATACGATTTTCGGTTTTGGCACTAGCCCAATCATTTAAAAATTAACGAGTCCTGTCATGGCTGATAAAACACCTCCTAAATTAGAATCATCAAATCCCAGCGCAAATGCCGTAACGGTCGCGGTTACTCAAAATATCGTTTTAACTTTTGACGAAGCGATTAAGGCGGGTACGGGTTATGTCACCATCAGTAATGGAAAATCGCCTAAAAAAATCAAAGTCTCTGATACAACGCAAGTTACGATAAAAGACAATGTGTTAACGGTTAATCCCAAAGCGGATTTAGCTTTAGGCAGTCACTACAGCGTAACAATTGATAATAAAGCGATTAAAGATTTAGCAGGAAATTTGTATGCAGGCATTAAAAGTGTTACCGAACTCAGTTTTGATACGGTTGCTGCGGATAAAACGCCACCTAAATTACTTGGTTCGATACCTGAAGCCAATGCACAAGAAGTAAAGGTTAATCAGAATCTCACATTAACGTTTGACGAACCGATTAAAGCAGGCATCGGCTATATCACCATCAGCAATGGTAAATCGCCTAAAAAAATAAAAGTTTCTGACACAACGCAAGTCACAATAAAAGATAACGTTTTGACGGTAAATCCCAAAGCGGATTTGGCTTTAGATAATCATTACAGCGTAACCATTGATAACAAAGCACTTAAAGATTTAGCGGGAAATGCGTTTGTTGGCATTACAGACATCACGGCGTTGAGTTTTGATACGGTTGGCATTCCTGTTGATTCCACGCCGCCTGAATTGGTTTCATCAAAGCCAAAATCCCAGCAAACTAAAGTGACGACCAGTCAAAATATCACTTTAACGTTTAATGAAAAAATCAAAGTAGGCTCAGGCGTTATCACCATTAGTAATGGCACTGACGTTAGAGAAATTGATATTACTGACAAAACTCAAGTAAAGATAAGCAATAAAGTTCTCACCATAAATCCTAAAAGTAATTTAGTTGCTAACAGTCGTTACAGCGTGGCAATTGACGAGACAGCAATTACCGATTTAGCTGGAAATCCTTACGCAGGCATTGATAGCCCTGACGTTTTGTATTTTGACACCAAACCTCAAGCGGTTGATAAAACATCGCCTAATCCTATTTCTTCTACTCCTAAGGCTGGGGCAAAAGATGTCGATGTTGGGCAAAATATCGTTTTAACGTTTAATGAAATCGTCAAGGCAGGAACGGGCAATATCGTTATTTCAAACGAAAAGGGTTCATTACGCATTCCCGTTTCTGATAAAACGCAAGTTTCGGTCAATGGACAAGAGGTTGTTATCAATCCGAGTAAGGATTTAGAGGCGGCTTCTGTCTATACGTTAACGATGGACATTGGGGCAATTAAAGATACGTCTAATAACAATGCTTATGATTTAAAAAAACTTTTTCCTTTCAGTTTTACGACATCTGCAACACCCACGGTAATTGATACAACGCCACCTGCGTTAGTTTCGTTGTTGCCAAAAGATGAGAGTCACGATGTTGCACAAAATGCCGATTTTATTTTTAAATTTAACGAACCTGTCATTGTCGGAAAAGGCTTCATAACGATCAGCGATGGGGCAAAAGATGTACGAAAAATTGATATTAAAGACAAACAAATCACAATTGATAACGATCAATTGATGATTAACCCAACGCTTAATTTAAAAGCGGATACGTCTTATTTTATTAAAATTGATAAAGGGGCAATTAAAGATTTAGCAGGCAATGATTTTGCAGGTATTTTGGACACCAAAACGTTTAATTTTAAAACAGGTGCATTTGCGTTAATTACAGGTTTTGTAATTGATGATTATCTTGCTAATGCAACCGTCACCATTCAAGGCACGGACGGAGTGTTTTATAACGTCTACACCGACAATTACGGGCATTTTTCTTTCCCAAAAGATACGCCTGTTCGTCCTATGACTATCGTAGGTGGAACCGACATAGGAACGGGTCTGGCTTTCAAAGGGCAATTAAGCGCACCTGCGGGCGCAACCGTTGTTACACCGTTGACAACATTACAACAAGTCTTGATTGAACGCGGGCAAACAGCAGCACAAGCGCAAGCCACGATTGCTAAAGCCTTTGGTTTTGATTCAAGCAAAATCAATGTGATGACTTACGATCCAATTGATAGCGTTAAATCAAGTACCAGTAGCACGAAAACATCCGCTTTGAACGTATTTGCAACGAGTACCAAAATTGTGAATTTGCTGATTACAGCAAGTGAAATTCTGCAACGCTCATCGACAACGACTATTTCAACAACTGAGGCGGGCAATTTAGTTGTGAATTCACTGCTCAACAGTATTGATAAAGCCAAAGACACAAAGATTGATTTGAATAATTTGTCTTTTTTAAAAGAGGTATTTCTTGGCGCAACGACGGTTGATAAAGACATTAAATTTGATGCCACTAAAATCGGGCTAGTTGACGATGTGTTTGCCAAAGTCGTGGCAGATACTTCGGCTAATATCGACTCAGCGATTAGTAATGCGAAAACTCAAAGCACTTCAACTGTCTTAGGTAATGTTTCACGAGTATCAAATTTTAATCAAAACACGGCGACTACCTCAATCGTCACAGCCATTGAGAACCCAAAAACGTTTGATGAAAAAACGTTACTTGAATCGTTAACAGGGTCTACAGCTGACGATGCGATTAAAAACACATTGATTCCGAGTGATTCTCCAACTCCCACGCCACCACCAACTGAAAACGGTACGGGTTCTGCGCCAACTCCAAGCGGAGGAGGAACGACAGGTTCTGGTACACCTACGCCAACACCAACACCGACTTCAATATTAACATTAAGTTTAGCTAGCGATACAGGAACGTCTAACGACAACATAACCAGTAACGGGCAAATCAATGTGGCTAATTTATTGGGTGGTGCAATTTGGGAATACAGTATCAATGGTGGTGGAAAGCAAGCAGGCAGTGGCTCAAGTATTTCTGTTGTCGGGGACGGCAATAAATCTGTTGTTGTGACACAAACGGATGCAAAAAATGTTGAAAAAACAGCGAGTTTAACTTTTGTGTTAGACACAACGCCGCCACTTGCACCGACATTATCATCCAAAAGTGGGGTCGTAACCGATGGGACAGTGACTGTCACAACAACTGAAAGTAATTGGGAATATAACCTAAATGGTTCAGGCTGGACAAAAGGCAGTGGCTCTAGTTTTTCTACAGGAGCGGCGGGTAATAAATCGGTGCTGGTTCATCAAATTGACGCAGCGGGGAACGTTTCAAGTAACGCAAGTTTGAATTTTGTTTTAGCCGCAGGTGCATTAGCTACGCCAACATTAAGTTTAGCCGCTGACACGGGTAAAAGTTTCACTGATAGCATCACAAGTAACGGACAAGTAAACGTAGCGAATTTAGCAAGTGGCGCGACATGGCAATACAGTCTTGATAATGAAACGACTTGGATTACGGGAAGCGGTTCAAGTTTTAACGTGTTAGGCGATGGTTCTAAAGCTGTCATAGTGAAACAAACGCTTAATAGCATTGAAAAAAAATCAGCCCCTCTGTCCTTTACGTTAGATGCAACGCCACCTGCTAACAAATCACAATTAACGTTAAATGCGGATACAGGCATTAGCTCAACTGACAAATTGACTAAAACGGGTCAAGTGAATGTCGCTAATTTAGATGGCGATTGGCAATACAGCACCGATGGCGGAAAAAGTTGGATTTCTGGTAGCGGTTCTAATTTCACCCTCACAGGCGATGGCAGTAAATCGGTCATTGTTAGGCAAACAGACATTGCGGGAAATGCCATTGTGAGTGATGCGTTAGCCTTTACGCTCGATGCAACAGTACCTGCAACGCCCACTTTAAGTTTGGCAAATGACACAGGCAATCCCACTGATAAAATCACTAGCGATGGTAAAGTGAATGTTGCCAAATTAGAAACGGGCGTGAGTTGGAACTACAGTGTTGATAATGGTAATACTTGGAATCTTGGTAGTGGCTCTAGCCTCACGCTCACCAGCGATGGCAATAAATCGGTTTTAGTTAAACAAACAGATACGGCGGGTAACGAATCAAATTCTGGGCGATTAGATTTTACCTTGACGGCAACTCAACCATTAGCACCGAAAATTTCACTCGCTTTTGATACAGGTAATCCTGCTGACAGTATTACCAATAATGGTCAAGTGAATGTCATTGTAGAAAGTGGTGAAAGTTGGCAATACAGCATTGATCAAGGCACAAACTGGATAAAAGGCAGTGGTTCAAGTTTTGTTGTAACGGGTGATGGGGCAAAAAAGGTTTTGGTTAAAAAAATGGATGCGTCTGGCACGTCATCAACGGATAGTTCGTTAAGTTTTACCTTAGCAACCAAAATTCCTGCAACACCTTCGATTGATAGCGTGACGAGTGACGGGCAAGTCAATATATCGGGCTTGAATAGTGATGCAACGTGGCAATATAGCCTTGATGGTAATGTTTGGAATGTAGGCAGTGGGAACAGTTTTAAAATAACAGGGAACGGAGCTAAAACACTGCATGTCAAACAACTCGATGGTGCGGGAAATGTGTCTGTCGATGCGTCATTAAATTTTACCTTCACATCAGGAAGTTACACAGGAACACCACAAGATATAGCCAGTAATTTATCGTCACTCGAATCGCAAGCCATAACGTTATCTGGGATTACGCTAATTAGCAGTATTCCGAAAGTCAGTTTAATTTTGACTAAATCGCAATTGCTTAATAATCAAAATGCGCTCAGTCGAATTAGTGGCACAACTAACTTGGGTTCTTTCCAAATAGAATTAGAAGCAAAATCAGAGTTAACGGCAAAAGAAATGGCAGATTTGCTGCCTATCGTCGGGGCAAAAGTTAAATCAAATTCCATAACGATTAAAGATTCGGCTCAAAATGTTCAAGTTTATTGGGATCAACTTCATGCGCTCAATATCGATCCGCCGATTGGGGCAATTTATTTCACCGACAAAGTGAAACCTAAATTATCGTTATCTTTAAATCAATATGACAATGAGCTGTTACTCGAAAATAGCGAGCAAAGTGGGTTGTTAAAATTCATTAAATCGCCTTACAGCTTAGTGGTTTATGACGTTCAAACGCATGATGCCATCACAGAAGCTCTTGATACTTCAATTTCATCGGTGACAATTACTGATACGGCTGCCGCCATATCAGCAAATTTTGGTAATTTGCTTAACGTTTATGATATTGGCAAATTAAACGCCATTATCGTTACCGATAATCAGGCATTAGACGTATCGCAATACCGAGATTTTCCAGAATTCGCACAAGTGCTTGGTAAAATATCTTGGTTATCAACCATGTCGGATTTTTCAAATGACTACACAAATGCAGCGGTCTCTTTGATTACTGTCAAAGATTCTGCTCAGGCAGTGCAAACGAATCTCGATTTATTGCAAGCGAGTATCAAAAAGCTGCTCACTATTGAGCTTACAGATGATTCGATTCCAACGATTACGCTTTCACAACAGCAATATAAAAACGATTTAAGCGTGTTAAATAAAATTAGTACTGCTCATGAATTCACGATTATTGCAGGCTTGCCCGATGTAGTGAGTTCAACAAGTTTAGCGACAACAACGCAAATGAGCTTTAACGGTGTTCCAAGTAATCTTGATTTAAGTGGCAATACACCAATCACGATTAGTTATGATGTAACAACGGCGGATGAAGTATTGCAGGTTTCACATTTTGGCGAAGATACCGACAAATTGCAGTTTACCCATCTTGATAACAACACAATTGAAATGCTTGATACGCAACTAAATGGTCAAGCAGCAACTTGGCTGCATAGCAGTGCTGATAACAATCACGGCATTATTCTTCTTGGCGTGCAAACAGCGCATTTGGCAATTAACAATGATTCAGTAACTCTCATTTAAGTTATGGCACAAAAAAATAAAGTATTGATAGCAAGCGTTTTCGTTTTAACGCAAAACGTATGGGCGGCAGGTGGCAGTGAATCAATGGATCGTCCAAGTGCGAATCCGCCTTCACGCCCCGAATTTTTAACCCCTAAACAAGGTTTTAATTTACCCACCTTGCCCGAATCGACAACGCCACTTGCGCCAAGTAGTGGAAAACTTTTCATTGAGCGTTACACCTTTTCAGGCAACACGGTTTTTGATGAAGATGAATTGCACGCGCTTACTTTGCAATACGAAAATCGCCTTATTCGTACGGATGAATTAGAAGAATTACGCCAAACTATCACGCGCCATTACATCAATCATGGTTACATCAATTCAGGCGCACGCATCATCAAAGAGGCACTCCAAAATGGTGTGCTAAATTTTGAAATTGTCGAAGGCAAGCTCGACGACGTGCAAGTTCACGGGCAAGAAGGCTTAAACGAAGATTACATTAAGAATCGTTTGCGAGCGGGTGACGTGTTAAACGTCAACGAGTTGCAAGAACAATTTCAATTGCTGCTTGTTGACCCGTTGATTTCGACGTTAAAAGGAAATTTATTGCCAGGTTCAAATCCTAATCACAGCACCCTTGATTTAGATGTCAAAAGGGCGCGACCGTATCAACTGACTTTTTTTACGAATAACTATCGCCCGCCATCAATTGGTGCAGAAGCAGGTGGTGTAAGCAGTTGGGTGAGAAACTTAACAGGATGGGGCGATTTACTCGATTTTACGTTTCAAGGTAGCGAAGGCTCTCTCGCCTATAACGGTGGCTGGAGCGTTCCCATTTCATCTTATGGCACACAAGCCTTTTTTCGTTTTACTGAAGGCGATTCTTCGGTGATTGAGCAGCCGACAGAAAAGCTCGATGTAAAAAGTCAGGTTCATAATCTTGAAGGTGGTATCAGTCATCCGATTATCGATTCGCTTAAACGTAAATTGACGCTGAGTACCAGTTTTGCCGTGCGTGAAAACGAAACCACGTTAGCGGGTAGACCCTTTTCTTTCATTTCTGGCGAACCGACAGGTCACACGCAAGTCACGGTCGTGCGTTTTTCTCAAGAACATATTGAACGCATGATGAATCAAGTTTTGGCTTTACGTTCAACGTTTAGTTTTGGGTTAAATGCCTTAGGTTCAACGCCACGACGTAATTCGACTGATCCAAGTAGTGATTTTTTTACTTGGTTAGGACAAGCGCAATATGGTTACAAAGTGTTAGAAAATGGCGCACAGGTTGTTTTAAAAGGAAATACGCAATTTAGTAATCACGCGCTTTTGCCGCTTGAACGCATGGCAGTTGGCGGGGTGAATACGGTTCGCGGTTATCGAGAAAATCAATTAGTCCGCGACGAAGGTTTTAACACTAGCGTCGAATTTCACTATCCGATATTTGGCGACGCTAACTCTGAGCATTCCCTTTCGCTCGTTCCATTTATGGATTATGGCGGTGCTTGGAATCATGGCGAGTCCGCAAATTATTTGCATTCGGCGGGGATTGGTTTGAATTGGAAATTTTACCGACTTAGCAGTGAATTCTACTGGGCGCACAAAATTAACAGTGTTGAAAAGACGAAATATAACGATGACTTGCAAGATGATGGCATTCATTTTCAAGTCAAACTCGATGTTTTTTAATGGATAAAAACATGATTAAGAAATTTTTATTATTTGC
>JAQTOT010000111.1 GCA_028713145.1 Methylococcales bacterium | reverse complement strand
AACGACTTTAGCGCATTTAGACGCAACAGTGGTATTGTCTCGTCAAATTGCTGAATTAGGTATTTATCCTGCGATTGACCCACTCGATTCAACTAGCCGTCAATTAGATCCATTAGTTATCGGTCAAGAGCATTACGACGTAGCGCGTAACGTTCAAGGTACGTTACAACGTTATAAAGAATTGCGCGATATTATCGCGATTTTGGGTATGGACGAATTGTCAGAAGAAGACAAATTGACTGTGGCAAGAGCGCGTAAAATTCAACGTTTCTTATCACAACCCTTCTTTGTTGCTGAAGTCTTCACAGGTTCACCTGGTAAATACGTTTCATTGAAAGATACGATTGCAGGCTTCAAAGGCATTTTGGCTGGTGATTACGATGCAATTCCAGAACAAGCGTTCTACATGGTTGGCACGATTGACGAAGCGTTAGAAAAAGCGAAAACGTTGAAAGCGTAACGCTGTTGTCTACTAACTTTTTTTAAGGTAACAAATCATGACAATGTCGGTGCATGTAGACATCGTGAGTGCGGAAAGAGAAATTTTTTCTGGTTTAGCAGAAATGGTTTTCTGTCCTGCTGAAGAAGGGGAAGTCGGTATTTCGCCGCGTCACGCGCCTTTCATTACAAGGCTAAATCCTGGTGAGGTGCGGGTAAAAGTGAGCGCAACGGAAAGTTACCCGTTTTTCATTTCTGGCGGAATGCTCGAAGTTCAACCACACGTTGTAACGATTTTGGCAGATACCGCAATTCGTGCGAAAGACATCGACGAAGCAGCGGCAATTCAAGCTAAACAACGTGCAGAAGAAATTTTGGCTGACAAAACCAGTCGCGTTGATTACGCTTCGGCAGAAAGACAGTTATTCCAAGCGATTATGCAACTTCGCACACTCGAAAGATTTAGAAAACGCGGTAGCTAGTTGTTATCGTTCTAATCTTAACAAAAGCCCGATAACGCTAGCCGCTATCGGGCTTTTTTTGTTTATTTTATGGAACACAAAATGAACCTCACAACGATTATTCTCGCAGCAGGCAAAGGAACGCGAATGCGTTCGCAATTACCAAAAGTTCTGCATCACATTGCAGAAAAACCGCTGCTCAAACATGTTCACGACACGGCAATTCAACTTGAAAATAACACGATTCACATTGTCATCGGTCATGGCGCAGAACTTGTCAAAAAAAACCTCGCTAACTTACAAGTGAATTGGGTTGAACAAACGCAACAACTCGGCACGGGTCACGCTGTTCAGCAGGTCGGCAACCAAATTTCTGACGAGTCGATCGCCTTAGTTTTGTACGGCGATGTACCGTTATTAAAAATTGAAACGTTGCAATTGTTACTTTCTAAAATAAATGAAAAAACGCTCGCACTTTTAACCGTGAATTTGCAAAATCCAACAGGTTACGGGCGAATTGTGCGTGATAATTTTGGAAAGGTTTTGCGAATTGTTGAAGAGAAAGACGCAACTGAAACAGAAAAACAAATTACCGAAGGCAACACGGGAATTTTAGCGGTTCAAGGAAAAGCTTTAAAAAAATGGCTTTCGCAACTTGGAAATAACAACGCGCAAGGCGAATACTATTTAACCGATATTATCGCGCTCGCAGTTGCCGATGGTTTTGAAATAGCCACCAGTTCGCCACAAAATGAAGATGAAGTTTTGGGTGTGAATGACAAATTGCAACTTGCCCATTTAGAGCGCGTTTATCAATTGCAACAAGCACAAAATTTAATGCGTCAAGGCGTGACATTGCGTGACCCGAATCGTTTTGATTTGCGTGGCAGTTTGGAAATTGGACAAGATGTTGAAATTGATGTGAATGTGATTTTTGAAGGTAAAAATCAAATAGGTAACAATGTCAAAATCGGTGCAAATTGCTTAATTAAAAATGCCACGATTGGTGATGATGTGATTATTTTGGCAAATTGTGTCATTGAAAATGCTGAAGTTGGGGCAAATAGTCGAATCGGACCTTTTGCTCGATTGCGTCCTGAAACGGTTTTAGCGACTGACACGCACATTGGAAATTTTGTCGAAATTAAAAAATCCGTCATCGGGCAGGGCAGTAAAGTCAATCATTTGAGCTACATCGGCGATAGTTTAGTTGGCAAAAAAGTGAACATCGGTGCAGGCACAATCACTTGCAATTACGATGGTGCAAATAAATTCCAAACGATTATCGAAGACGGTGCATTTATTGGATCGGACACACAACTTGTTGCGCCTGTCACAGTTGGAAAAAATGCGACAATTGGAGCAGGTTCAACGATTACCAAAGATACGCCCGACGACCAATTAACACTCAGTCGTAGTAAACAACTTTCTGTTCCACACTGGCAACGCCCCGTGAAAAAGGAGAAATTATAATGTGTGGCATCGTCGCAGGTATTGCACAACGCAACGTAATTCCGATTTTGCTCGAAGGCTTAAAACGCTTGGAATATCGCGGTTATGATTCGGCAGGTTTAGCTGTTTTACATGAAAATAAAATTGTGCGTCAACGCGCGGTTGGAAAAGTGAGCGGTTTAGAATCGTTACTCAAAGAAAATCCAACGTCGGGAAATATCGGCATCGCGCATACTCGCTGGGCAACACACGGTAAGCCAAGTAAAGAAAACGCGCATCCGCATGTTAGTTGCAATACCGTTGCGGTAGTTCATAACGGTATCATCGAAAATCACGAACAACTTCGTACTGAACAACGCCGCAATAATTACGAATTCACTTCTGAAACGGACACCGAAGTGATTGTGCATGAAATTTATCATGCACTAAAAACGTCGTCGGATTTATTGCATGCTGTTAAAGCTACCGTACCCAAACTCGAAGGTGCGTATGCGTTAGCGATTATGTCGAGCGATGAGCCTGATACATTGATTGCTTGCCGAAAAGGTAGCCCGCTGGTCATTGGTGTGGGAATTGGTGAGTATTTTGTCGCGTCCGATGTCGCGGCATTATTGCCTGTCACGCAACGTTTTATCTTTTTAGAAGAAGGTGACATTGCGGCAATAAAAATTGACTCGCTAACTATTTATGACGCGCAAAATAATGTCGTGCAACGCGCAGTCAAAGAAAGTCAGCTCAAAGCCGATGCGGTTGAAAAAGGCGAATATCGTCATTTCATGATGAAGGAAATTTATGAACAACCGTTCGCCGTTTCGCAAACTTTAGAAGGACGCTTTTTAAATCAGCGTGTGCAAGATAGCGCGTTTGGTTTCGAAGCGGCGCAAATTTTCGATAGCATAAAATCGGTACAAATTTTAGCCTGTGGCACAAGTTATCATGCAGGTTTGGTGGCCCGTTATTGGTTTGAAGAATTAGCGCGAGTACCTTGCAATATCGAAGTTGCCAGCGAATTCCGTTATCGTCATCCTGTGTTAGCACCTGATACGTTAGTTGTGACGATTTCCCAATCAGGCGAAACCGCCGACACGCTTGCGGCCTTAAAAGAAGCTAAACGTTTAGGCGCAAAACACGCATTGGCGATTTGTAACGTGCCAGAAAGTTCGCTCGTTCGTGAATCAGATTTGGTTTTACTCACTCGCGCAGGGCCTGAAATTGGAGTGGCTTCGACAAAGGCTTTCACGACGCAACTTGTGTCGTTGATGCTTCTAGTTTTAGCCGTCGGGCGACGTTTTGACTTGAATGAAACGTTAGAGCAGCACATCACTGATGAGTTATTCAAATTGCCGCGTCAAATGGAAGAAGTTTTACAGCTCGACAAAGAAATTGAAATTTTGGCAGAGCGTTTTGCCGAAAAACACCACGCGCTATTTTTAGGTCGTGGAGCGCATTATCCGATTGCAATGGAAGGCGCATTGAAACTCAAAGAAATTTCGTATATTCACGCGGAAGCCTATCCAGCAGGTGAATTGAAGCATGGTCCGCTCGCGTTGATTGATGCCGATATGCCAGTTATTACGGTTGCGCCAAATAACAGTTTGCTCGAAAAACTCAAATCAAATATGCAAGAAGTTTCAGCGCGAGGCGGGCAATTGATTGTGTTTATGGATGAAACGCTTTCGTCAACGCCTGATGAAAACGTGCAAATTATAAAAGTGCCACAAGTAGATAATTATATTTCTCCGATGCTTTACACTTTACCGTTGCAATTGTTGTCGTACCACGTTGCAGTTTTGAAAGGCACCGACGTTGACCAGCCGCGAAATTTGGCTAAATCTGTCACAGTGGAATAGAATGCTCAATAACTGACTTGAAGTTTGTTTCTTAACCTTTTCATATTGTTGATTGTTTTATGTCTAAAATCCACACGCACTACGACAATCTAAAAATTGCTCAAAATGCTCCCGATGCAATTATTAAAGCGGCTTATCAAACGTTCCTTGAAAATTATCGCCCCGAGAAATTTAACGGGGTAAAGCAGCAAGAAGCGCAAAAGATAACGGCAATTATTCAGCAGTCACATGACATTTTGCTCGATCCGTTCAAGCGTGCTGAACACGACAAATGGATTCTTGAGCAAGAAAAAAAAGTAAAAAAGATTGAGATTGAACCGATGGTTGAAATTGTCGGTAATGAAAAAGTGGAAACACCAACGATAAAAAATAGAAAACATTCTGTTTTCAACCGTTCAACGGCTGTTTGGGCAATGGGATTATCACTTGCAAGTGTTGTTGCAGTTTATGGTTATGTTCAATATCCGACTTTACTTACGTTTGAAATCAAGTCTGAATTCACACCAGAAAAAGTATCTGCTGAAGAAATTTATTATCATGCCAATGAATTAGCTAAAGAAAATCGATACGCAGAAGCTCTGCCGCTGTTTCAGTATTTAGCGGATAACGGAAATGTCGTTGCACAAAGTCATCTCGGCTTAATTTACGAAAAAGGTCAGGGTGTAGCCCAAAATTATGAACTTGCCGCGCAGTGGTATCAAAAAGCAGCTAATCAACAACTTGCTTTCGCGCAACGTAATTTAGAACTTGCCCATTCTAACGCTCAAAATGCGCCACAAAATTCCGAAGAAGCTGGGCTTTGGTTCCAAAAGGCAGCAGAAAAAGGGGATGTTTTAGCACAATTTAAACTGGGTGAATTGTACGAAAAAGGACAAGGCTTACCGCAAAATTATTCGCTTGCCGCGCAATGGTACGAAAAAGCAGCGGAAAAAGAACATGTCGTTGCACAATTTAATCTTGGTGTACTATACGAAAAAGGGCAGGGCGTTCCACAAAATTATTCAAATGCTGTTCAGTGGTATCAGAAAGCGGCTATTCAAGGTAATGCTGCCGCACAATATAACCTTGGCATCATGTATGAAAAAGGGCTTGGTGTGCCACAAAATATCGTGAGTTCGGCGCAGTGGTATCAAGACGCATCGACGAGTCAAGATGACGGTTCACAATATACGGATGCGGCTTATATTCACGCTCAAAGCGTGCCACAAAATTTTGAAGCAGCAATTCAGTGGTATCAAAAAGCCGTCAATCAAGGTCACGCTGCGGCACAATATAATCTTGGTGTGATGTATGAAAAAGGACAGTTCGTACCTAAAAATTCAGTTGTTGCGTATTCGCTTTTTAATTTATCCGCAGCAATTGACGCTTCGACAAATAATCCTGCCATCGAACTTCGCAATCGTTTAGTTAATGAAATGTTGGTCTCGCAAATTGAGATCGGACAAAATCTGACTCAAAAAATGATGTCTGAAAAAAACAATGTGACAAAAATTATCGACCAATTTCTGGCGATGAAATGAGCTTATAAAACTTAAAAACTATAGAAAAATAGAATGTTAAAAATTTACAACACGCTTACTCGTTCAAAAGAAGTTTTCACGCCGCGCGTTGCGGGCAAAGTCGGTATGTATGTGTGCGGCATGACCGTTTATGACTATTGCCACGTCGGACATGCTCGCGTGATGGTGGTTTTCGATACCGTTGTACGTTATTTGCGTTATTTAAATTATGACGTGACGTATGTTCGAAATATCACCGACATCGACGATAAAATCATTCACCGCGCGAATGAGAACGGCGAAGATTTTCACGCTCTAACCGAACGTTTTATCGACGCAATGCACGAAGATGAAGACGCATTGTCTGTTATGAGACCTGATATTGAACCTCGCGCCACGTCTTCAATTCACGACATCATCGCTATGATTGAAAAATTGATAGCCAACGAGTTTGCTTATGTTGGCACAAATGGTGATGTGTTCTATGCGGTAGATAAATTCAAAAACTACGGGCAATTGTCAGGTAAAAATTTAGATGATTTGCAAGCAGGTGAGCGAGTCGATGTCGATTTAGCTAAACGTAATCCAATGGATTTTGTGTTGTGGAAAATGGCAAAAGAAGGTGAGCCATTTTGGGAGTCGCCTTGGGGCAATGGTCGTCCTGGTTGGCATATCGAATGCTCTGCAATGTCAACGTGCTGTTTGGGAAATTCATTTGATATTCACGGCGGCGGGATGGATTTGCAATTTCCGCATCATGAGAATGAAATCGCGCAATCCGAAGGTGCAACAGGCGAAAAGTTTGTGAATTTGTGGATGCACAACGGTTTTGTGCGAATCAACGAAGAAAAAATGTCGAAATCACTCAGTAATTTTTTCACTGTACGCGAAGTGTTAAAACAATATCGTTCTGAAATCGTACGATTTTTCATTTTATCGAGTCATTATCGTAGTCCATTGAATTATTCGGATGAATCATTGAATGATGCAAACGCAGGTTTAACAAGACTTTATACCGCGTTGCGTGATGTTGAAATTCTTGAAGCAGAAATCGATGCCGAATATAAAATGCGCTTTGAAGAAGCAATGAACGATGATTTTAATACGCCCGTTGCACTCGCCGTTTTGTTCGACATTGTAAGAGAACTTAATAAAACGAAATCGCCTGTTTTAGCAGCGACGTTGAAATCACTCGCTAGCATTTTAGGTTTATTGCAAGACAATCCCGAATCATTTTTAAAATTTAGATTTGGGGATTCTTTAACTGGTGATTTTCATTTGAATAGTAACCTTTCAGAAGAATTTATTGAGCAACAAATTCAAGCCCGAATTGATGCCAAAAAAGCGAAAAATTGGGGATTGGCTGACCAAATTCGTGATGAGTTGAAAGCACAAGGTATTATTTTGGAAGATTCGCCCGATGGTTTGACACGTTGGCGCAGAGAATAAATAAATGTAGGGGCGAATATAATTCGCCCCTACAAAAATTAAAAATATCGTCCGTTAATTAAAAAATGCGCCACGATACTGCCAACGTAGCCCAATGCAATAACGGGCATCCATTTCAAATGGTTGGTAAAGGTGTAAATCCCTTTTGCTTGTCCCATTAAACCAACACCCGCTGCCGAACCAACCGCTAATAAACTTCCACCCACACCTGCTGTGAGCGTGACAAGCAACCATTGACCTTGTGAAATATCGGGCATCATGGTTAACACAGCAAGCATAATCGTCCCGTTATCAACAAACGCTGAAGCGATACCAACCATAATGTTGGCAATCGTTGGGTCGATTTGCCCGTATAAATAATGTGATGTGAGTGTTAAATAACCAATAAAACTTAAACCACTCACACTCAGCATGACACCGTAGAAAAACAACAACGTATCCCATTCCAAATTTGCGACTTTTTGAAACACGTCAAAGGAGTGTTCAGATTGCACTGGCACCTGCATGTTCGCGTTTAAATTCAAGGCATTGGTAATTTCTTCATTTTTATCCGTTTGTTGCAGATAATAACTAAAGAATTGTAAATAAGTTAACCCCAGCATCATGCCCGCAGCGGGTGGTAAATCTAAGAAATTTTCAAAACATGTTGCCGTGACAATCGTCAGTAAAAATAAACCAATCACAATAAAACCGCCGCGTTTCATTCTTTGCACTTCAGAAACTTTGTCAGGCGTTTCGCGTGGAATCCAAAAATTCATGATTGCAGCAGGCAATACAAAATTAACAATCGCGGGAATTAACAACGAAAAAAAGTCGGTGAACGGCACAACGCCTTTTTGCCAAACAAGTAACGTCGTAATATCGCCAAACGGACTAAAGGAACCGCCCGCATTTGAAGCAACCACTACGTTAATGCACGCAAGCGTTACAAATTGACGATTATTTTTGCCCATTGCCAAAATAACAGAACCCATAAGTAAGGCTGTTGTTAAATTATTGCAAACCGAAGAAATGAAAAATGCTTGAATGCCTGTAATCCAAAATAATTGGCGATAAGTGAAGTTTTTACTTAATAGCCAAACGCGCAGATTTTCAAACACGCCTCTGTCTTCCATCGCGTTTAAATAGGTCATGGAAACCATGATAAACAAAAATAATTCGGCATAACCTTCAAGCGATGCCCGAAATGCTAAACCTGCCTGCTGCGTCATTCCGCCTTGTGTGTACACAAGGGCAATCAAAATCCAAATACTGCTAGCAGCAAAAACCATGGGTTTTGATTTACGCAATTCGGTCATTTCTTCCGTCATGGCTAGAAGATAAGCACCTGCAAATAAGACTAATGCACCATAACCTACCCAATGTTGCGTGAGATTTAGAGGTAAAGCATTCGTTTCTTCAGCAAAACTCAATGTAGGTAAAAGACAAAGTGCGATTAAAACAAAAAGAAAACGTGGGATTTTTTTCATGTGAACTCGTCAAAACGTGGGATTTAACTTATTCTACAGGGCGAAAACTTGTTTGAGAAATGCAAACTTTGAACTTGTTAACTTAGCTTTAAGGAGAAAAACGTTTGATTACTGTCATTAACAAAATGATTGCCCGTGATTTGACCAAAACGTTAACCGCCGTGTTATCTGTTTTAGTCGTGATTATTGTTAGTCGGAAATTCATCCGCGTGCTTGATCAGGTTATTGAAGGACAAATTGCAAGCGATACGTTGTTTGTTATTTTGAGCTTGAAAATACTGGTTGCAGGTGTGACTTTTTTACCAGCGGCTACATTTATGGCAGTTTTAATGGTTTTAGGGCGAATGTATCGAGATCAAGAAATGGCAGCAATCGCCTCAGCAGGCGGCGGCGTATTCACCATTTATCGAGCCATTTTTTTAGTGCTTTTTCCATTAAGTATATTGGCAACGATTTTATCACTGAATGTTGCACCTTGGGCTGAAAGCCAAATTGAAGCAAGAACCTACCATGACGCACAATCAGCGGATTTGCGTGGTTTAGTGGCTGGAAAATTTAGCGAATACAGTCACGGCGATATTGTGTTTTATGTAGAAGAAATTGATAAGCAAAAACAATTACATCGTATTTTTGTACAGCATCGGCAAAAAGATACCGTTGCCATTATCAACGCGGAATCTGGAAATTTAATGGATTTAGCGGATGGGCAGTACATCGTTTTAAAAAATGGTGA
>JAQTOT010000110.1 GCA_028713145.1 Methylococcales bacterium | reverse complement strand
GGCTAATTTTTGCTGGTTTGTTAATCGAAGCGATAAAACAACGAGTTATGTTGCAAAAAGAAACAAAATAAGTATTTTTTACGATAAAACTGCAAAAAAATGTGGCACAAAATTAAATTTTCTTTATAATGTGCGGCTTATCAAGTTATTTGCCTTGGTGGCGAAATTGGTAGACGCAAGGGACTTAAAATCCCTCGTTCGAAAGGACGTGCCGGTTCGACTCCGGCCCAAGGCACCATATGAAAAGAGCTTACGCGAAAGTGTTAAGCTCTTTTTTTTTGCCTTCAATTTTTAGTTTTCACACAGTTGTAAAAATCGTCAAATTGGCAAAATAGTTCTGTTAGACTTTCTCTTTGACAAATTATTATCTCGAACTTAGGTTGATTATGTTCATGCGATTTATTTATAAATTTTCCTCGCCACCTTATTTTTACGCGATTAGCGGGAAAATGTTACCGTGGCTGACAGCATTATTTTTGATATTGCTTGGTTATGGTTTGTACGGTGGATTGATTACCGCCCCTGCCGATTATCAACAAGGCGATAGTTTTCGCATCATTTACGTTCATGTTCCTGCGGCGTGGATGTCGATGTTTATATATGTGGTCATGGCAGTCAGTGGTGGCATTGGATTAGTTTGGCGAATTAAACTCGCTGAAATTGTCAGTATTTCCAGTGCATCGGTCGGCGCAAGTTTTACCTTTTTAGCACTCGTCACAGGTTCACTTTGGGGAAAACCGATGTGGGGCGCGTGGTGGGTTTGGGATGCGCGTTTAACCTCAGAATTGATTTTGTTGTTTTTATATTTAGGCGTTATCGGACTTTATAACGGCATCGAAGATAAACGCACCGCGTCACGCGCTGTGGCGATTTTAGCGTTAGTGGGCGTGGTGAACATTCCGATTATTCATTATTCGGTCGAATGGTGGAACACGTTGCATCAAGGCGCAACGGTGACAAAATTAGACAAACCGTCTATTCATATCGATATGTTAATTCCGTTACTCGTAATGGCAGGCGCGTTCAAGGTTTATTATTTCATGGCATTGCTTTTACGTTGCCGAAATGAATTGTTAGAGCGCGAACCAAATGGTAAATGGATTGATGAATTATTGGAGAAAGCGAAATGAGCGAATTTTTCGCAATGGGCGGTTATGCCTTTTATGTGTGGGCATCTTACGGATTGACGTTTTTGTTATTGCTGATTGGCGTAATTAGCCCCTTACTGACAAACAAACAAATTCTACGCAGCTTATTGTTAAAACGTAGACGGGAGCAAAACCAATGAGAATTATCAAACAAAAACGTTTAGGTTTGATTTTACTGATGGTTGCAGGGATTTCGATAGCCACTTTTTTTGGTTTGCGAGCCTTTAACGACAATTTGATGTATTTCTTTTCGGCAACAGACGTTATCGAAGGCAAATCCCCAAAAGACCATTTATTTCGTTTAGGTGGCATGGTCGTAAAAGGAAGTGTTGTGCGTCAACCGTCAGGTTTAACAGTTCGATTTGTTTTAACGGATATGGCAAAAGAAGTCACGGTTGAATACACAGGAATTTTGCCTGACCTTTTCCGTGAAGGACAAGGCATTGTGGCAAACGGTAAATTAGACGCAAACGGCGTTTTTATCGCCCAAGAAGTATTGGCGAAACACGATGAAAATTATATGCCGCCTGAAGTGGCGGGCAGTATGAAAACGGCACCTGCGGAGACTCAAAAATGATATTGCCTGAATTAGGACAATTTTCGTTAATTTTGGCGGCGTGTTTATCGTTGGTGTTAGCGGTTGTACCGTTGCTCGGCGTGCAAAAAGGCGTAGGCAGTTGGATTGCGTTGGCGCGACCGTCGGCATTTGGGCAAACCTTTTTCATGATGGTGTCTTACGGCATTTTGACTACCTCGTTTATCAATCACGATTTTTCCGTGCTTTACGTTGCGTCAAATTCCAACACGCAATTACCGTTTATGTATTTAGTCGCAGGGGTATGGGGTTCGCACGAAGGTTCACTTTTGCTTTGGGCATTGATTTTGTCGTTTTGGACAACGGCGGTTGCTCTCTTTAGCAAAAATTTACCGACTGAACTGGTGGCGCGAGTGTTAAGCATCATGGGCGCAGTGGCATTAGGTTTCTTGTTGTTTGTGATTTTTACGTCGAATCCATTTGAACGTATTTTCCCAATTCCCGCCGAAGGTCGTGATTTAAATCCCTTGTTACAAGACCCAGGTATGGCGATTCATCCGCCAATGCTTTATATGGGATATGTCGGTTTTTCAGTAGCGTTTGCCTTTGCGATTGCGGCGTTGATGAATGGTAAACTTGATGCCGCATGGGTACGTTGGACACGTCCTTGGACAACAACGGCATGGTTATTTTTAACACTTGGCATCGTACTCGGCAGTTGGTGGGCATATTACGAACTCGGCTGGGGCGGCTGGTGGTTTTGGGATCCTGTCGAAAATGCCTCGTTTATGCCGTGGCTCGTTGGCACAGCGTTAATTCATTCTTTGGCGGCAACCGAAAAACGCGGCATGTTCAAAAGCTGGACAATTTTATTGTCTGTTTTCGCCTTTTCACTCAGTTTGCTAGGCACATTTTTAGTGCGTTCAGGCGTTTTAACATCGGTTCATGCCTTTGCTAGCGACCCAACACGCGGCATTTTCATTTTAGTCTTTTTAGGCATTGTCGTCGGTGGTTCGTTGATGTTGTTTGCCATTCAAGCTCCCAAAATTCAAACCGAAGGACATTTTGAATTGGTTTCACGCGACGCACTGTTGCTGGTTAATAACGTTTTATTGGTTGCGACAGCCGCCACCATTCTGCTTGGAACGCTTTACCCTCTGGTGATTGACGCGTTAGGTTTAGGCAAAATTTCTGTTGGCCCTCCGTATTTTAATGGCGTGTTTGTGCCGTTGATGGCACCACTCGCGTTTTTTGTCGGCATTGGCGTGTTAGCACGTTGGCGACAAGATAATGTAAAACGCTTGTTGCAGTTGGTCATGATTCCGATGACGGCAAGTTTAGCGATGGGGTTGATGTTAGCCTTTTTACAATCGCATTTTTCGTGGGCGGCATTTATCGGTTTAACGCTCGCTGTTTGGACAGCGATTGGTGCAGGCTTTGGTATTTATGACCGTTTGAAAAATAAAACCGATAAATGGCAAGCCTTAATTCAACAACCGTTAAGCATTTGGGCAATGACGGTCGCGCATTTGGGGATTGCAGTATTTATTGTTGGCGTGACGATGGTTTCAACGTATTCGGAAGAAAAAGATATTCGTCTTGCGCCGAATGAATCGTTGCATTTAGCTGGATTTGATTTCCTATTTCACGGTGTAAAACCTTCAACAGGTGCGAATTATCAAGCGAATGAAGGACGTTTTACCGTGACAAAAAATCAAAATTTAATCGCTGAATTACACCCTGAAAAACGGATTTATAACGCTTCTGGCATGCCAATGACTGAAGCAGGTATTGATGCGGGTTTAACACGCGATTTGTTTGTTGCACTCGGCGAACCGCTTGGTGAGGATGGTTCGTGGGCATTGCGTGTTTATTACAAACCATTTGTACGTTGGATTTGGGTAGGCGGTTTATTTATGGCATTTGGTGGATTTTTAGCTGTATTTGATAAACGTTATCGTCGTGAAAATACAGGCATTGCGTAATCACAACACAAACGAGAAAAATATGAACATTCAAACTTATATGCAAACCTTAGGGCAACAAGCCAAAGACGCGGCGCGGATTTTAAGTCATGCTGAAACGAATTTGAAAAATCGCGCTTTGATTGCGATTGCTAACGAATTACAAGATAGCAAAGCAACGTTAATCGCTGAAAATCAAAAAGATTTGGTTGCAGGCAAAGAAAATGGTTTAGACGATGCGTCGCTCGACAGATTGACGCTTACACCAAAAGGCATTCAAGCAATGATTGACGGTTTAATTCAGGTTGCTGCGCTACCTGACCCGATTGGTGAAATTAACGATTTAAGTTATCGTCCAAGCGGGATTCAAGTCGGACAAATGCGCGTGCCACTTGGCGTGATTGGGATTATTTATGAATCACGTCCGAATGTAACGATTGACGCAGCGGCGTTGTGTTTAAAATCGGGAAATGCGTGTATTTTGCGTGGTGGTTCGGAGGCGATTCATTCAAATCAAGCGATTGCCGCGTGCATCAAACAAGGTTTGAAAAATGCAGAATTACCTGAAACAGCCGTGCAAATTGTTGAAACCACTGACCGCGCGGCAGTGGGTGAATTGATTACGATGAAGCAGTTTGTTGATGTGATTGTGCCTCGCGGTGGGAAAAGTTTAATTGAACGAATTAGCAATGAAGCAACGATTCCAGTCATTAAACATTTAGACGGTATTTGCCACGTTTATATCGATGATAAAGCGGATATTGAAAAAGCAATTCGCATTGCGGTAAATGCCAAAACGCATCGTTATGGCGTTTGCAATGCAATGGAAACCTTGCTTGTGGCAGAAAGTATTGCGCCAAAAGTATTGCCACAACTCGCTGAAATTTATCATGACAAAGGTGTGGAATTGCGTGGTTGTGCAAAAACCTGTTCGCTAATTTCAAATGCTGTTCGTGCAACCGAAGAAGATTGGAACACGGAATATCTTGCGCCAGTTTTGTCGATAAAAATTGTAAGTGGCATTGATGAAGCCATGAATCATATTCATCAATACAGCTCGCAACATACCGAAGCGATTGTGACCGAAGATTACACCTTGGCGCGTCGATTCTTGCGTGAAGTGGATTCCAGTTCAGTGATGGTGAATGCGTCAACACGCTTTGCAGACGGTTTTGAATATGGCTTGGGCGCAGAAATTGGTATTAGCACTGACAAATTACATGCGCGAGGTCCTGTGGGTTTGAAAGGGCTAACTTCACTCAAATATATCGTGCTAGGCGATGGGCATATTCGGCAATAAATGATTGGTATTTTTGGCGGCACATTCGATCCAGTTCATTACGGACATTTGCGTTCGGCGTTGGAATTGAAGGAATTATTTGAACTCGACCACATTCGCTTAATTCCTTGCGCCCAACCTGTGCATCGTGATGAACCCAGCGCAACCGCAGCGCAGCGTTTAGAAATGCTGCAAATTGCGCTCGAAAATCAGCCTGATTTTGTGGTCGATGCACAGGAATTAGAACGTTCAGGCGGTTCTTATACCTTTCACACACTGAAAAAATTACGCTTCGATTATCCAAATGAACCGCTACTTCTGTTTATTGGTAGCGATGCGTTTAACGAATTTACAACGTGGTTTCGCTGGCGCGAATTGTTTAATTTCGCGCATATTGTCGTCATTACACGCCCAAATTCAGCATTGAATCCGTTAGATGAATTTTTTAAATCACGCTTAACCGATGACAAATCACAATTAAAACAACTTGCTGGACGGTTATTTTTTCAAAAAATTACCCAATTAGCGATTTCTGCAACCGCAATTCGCGGTATGATTGCCACTAAACAAAATCCGCGTTTTTTATTACCTGACGCGGTTCTCGATTATATTTTTAAACATCAGCTTTATTTTTAGGAACACAATGCAAACAGAAGCACTTTTAGCCTTAGTTCAAGGCGAATTAAACGAACGCAAAGCTCTCGACTTGACGGTTTTAGACGTGCGTGACAAAACCAGTTTTACCGATTACATGATTGTCGTAACAGGCACCTCGAATCGCCATTTAAAAGCCTTGTGCGATTACGTTGAAGTGAAAGTTAAAGAAAACGGTGTTATGCCGCTGGGCGTAGAAGGTGATATGACTTCTGATTGGGTGCTTTTGGATTTGGGCGATGTGATTGTTCATGCGATGACAGCACAAGCGCGTGAGTATTACACCTTAGAAAAATTGTGGACAGTTGGCGCAGACAAAGAAAGCGTTGCTGCTTAATTTTATTGACACATTTTTGCTTTATTTTGACTTTTTAAACTCCAAACATGGGTGAGATTATGAAAACAAAAGTTACTTTTACACTTCCTGCGGAAATCGTCGGCGATGCAACAAACGGCGTTTTATTGGGTGAGTTCAATAATTGGAATGAAAACGAAGGCATTGTCCTGAAAAAAAGCAAAAATGGCGTGATGAAAACAAGTGTTTCACTTGAAGCAGGGCAGTCGTACCAATATCGCTATTTGCTTGCCGATGGGCGTTGGGTCAATGATCACAATGCCCCGAATCAACATGATAATTGTGTTATCACCGTGCCTGAAAAAGCAGAAAAAGTGGTTCAGAAAGGTGCGGATGATTTAACCAAAATTCGCGGCATCGGTGAAAAAATTGCTGAAGTGCTTATTACAAATGGCATTGATTCATTTGAAAAACTGGCAAATTCGACGTTTGAAACATTGCGGGCAATTTTAGATACTTTAGGCAATCGCGGAAAAAGTTACGATCCAACGCATTGGGCAAAACAAGCCAAACTTGCTACAGCTGGAAGATGGGATGAATTTAAAAAGCTGCATGCTGAATTAAAAAAATGATTCTTACAAAAAAGGCGGTGTGTTTTCACACACCGCCTTCATTCACCTGATTTACAATCTCACTTCAATTCCACGTTCACGCATTCGTTGTTTTGCTTGCTGAACTGTATATTCACCAAAATGAAAAATACTTGCCGCCAAAACGGCATCGGCTTTGCCTTCTAAAATTCCTTCGGCTAAATGGTCTAAATTCCCCACGCCACCCGATGCAATGACGGGAACAGACACCGCTTCACTCACTGCACGAGTTAAAGGCAAATTAAAGCCTGATTTTGTACCGTCTTTATCCATGCTAGTAAGTAAAATTTCGCCTGCACCAAAAGCCACCATTTTTTTTGCCCATTCTACTGCATCCAAACCAGTTGGTTTGCGACCGCCATGTGTGAAAATTTCCCAGCGATTAGGTTCACCTTCGCCGCTGACTTTTTTTGCATCAATGGCAACTACAATACATTGAGAGCCAAATTTATCCGCCGCTTCTTTGACAAAATCAGGATTAAAAACCGCTGCGCTGTTGATGCCGACTTTATCCGCGCCAGCGTTAAGCATTTTACGAATGTCGTCTAGCGTGCGAATGCCACCGCCAACCGTTAAAGGAATAAACACTTCACTGGCAACTTGTTCGACCACATGAACCATTGTGTTGCGATTATCGTGCGTTGCTGTAATGTCTAAAAACGTAATTTCATCCGCACCTTCACGGTCGTAACGCCGCGCAATTTCAACAGGATCACCCGCATCACGAATGTCCACAAACTGCACACCTTTTACAACGCGCCCATTGTCTACGTCTAAACAAGGAATAATTCTTTTCGCTAAACTCATTTTTGTCCTTTTAACAATTAACTAATTTTTATCGTCATCATCGGCATCAATAATGTACCCAACACCACGCACAGTACGAATTACGCCAGAATCTAATTTTTTTCGTAAATGATGAATGTGAACTTCAACTGTGTTGCTTTCAACATCTGAATTCCACGAATACAAGGTTTCTTCGAGCCTTGCTCTTGAAATAACACGCCCAATGTTGCTCATTAAAAAACTTAAAATCTCAAATTCTTTTTGTGAAATTTCAACTTTTTCGCCGTTGAAACTGACTTGATGTGACGCAGGGTCAAGGGCAATGCCTTTATGTTCAATCACAGGTGTACTGCGTCCTTCGTTGCGCCGTGCTAACGCTCGCAAACGAGCGCAAACCTCATTTAAATCAAACGGCTTAATCACAAAATCATCTGCGCCGCTATCGAGTCCTAAAATGCGGTCGGGAATGGTATCTTTTGCGGTTAAAACCAAAACAGGCGTTTCATTTTTGCGACTTCGCAAGGCTTTTAAAATCGAAATGCCGTCCATATCGGGCAAATTCAAATCTAACACGACTAATTCGTAACTGTTAACTTGAAGGGCTTCATCAGCGAGTTTGCCATTGGTTAGCCAATCAACCGCGTAGCCTTCCATTTTCAAACCAGCCGCTAAACCGTCACCTAAAATTTCATCATCTTCAACCAATAATAGCCGCATTTTTACCCCGCTTGGTTTTGCTCAAAAATTTCTGCAATATCGTCCTCTGTTGCACCGTAATAAAATTTACCCGATGGGATAACTCGCACCACAGCCCCTTTCGCGCAATGTCCAAAACAGCAACTCGCCTGCACATTCGCGCCCAATTCGCGTAATTTTGCAATTAACAATTCACTGCCTCGCGCCGCGCATGATGGATTTTGTTCTGACAAACGGCGATTGGTGCAAACTAAAAACGTTACGTCAGTCATCGGCTTCCAGTTGTTCTTGCAATTCGAGCCAAAGCATTTCAGCTTCGTCGAGTAATTTATCGACTTGTGTTTTTTGTTCTAACACGGTTTTTAAACGCGCTTTCTCGCTATCGGCATAAATGTTTTCATCGGCAAGTTGCGCTTCTAAATCACGTTGTTGCGCGTGATATTTTTCAACAGCGGCTTCGGCTTTTTTCAACGCATCGAGTAACGGTTTTTGTTTTTGACGTTTTTCAGCATCGAGTTTGCGTTGGTCTTTGCGTGAAACGGTTTCTATTTTTTCAGGTGCATTTTGCGCTTCATTGGCGCGTTTTTGCTCCGTTAGCCACGCGCGGTAATCATCCAAATCGCCATCAAACGGCACAACTTTTTCGTTTGCAACCAAAAGCAATGTATCTGTTACTGAGCGCAACAAATGTCTGTCATGCGACACAACAACCATCGCGCCTTGAAAATCCTGCAACGCGACACTCAGCGCGTGACACATATCTAAATCTAAATGGTTTGTCGGTTCATCGAGCAACAATAAATTTGGATTTTTATACACAATTAACGCTAAAACCAGCCGCGCTTTTTCGCCACCTGAAAACGGTTTTACGGCTTCAACCACTTTATCGCCGCAAAAATCAAAGCCACCTAGAAAATTTCGTAATTCTTTTTCGGTCGCTTGTTTGTCAATTTGTTGCAAATGCCAAAGCGGCGTTTCATCCAAATTAAGTTGTTCGAGTTGATGTTGCGCGAAATAACCGATATTGAGCGCGTCCGCTTCTAAACGTTTGCCCGAAAGTAGTGGCAATGCACCCGCTAGCGTTTTGAGCAAACTCGATTTTCCCGCGCCATTTGAACCAAGCAGCCCGATTCTGTCACCAGCGGCAATCGTCAAACTGACGTTGGGCAAAATGATTTTATTTTCATAACCGATTTTCACCTCATCGAGCGAGAGCAACGGATTTGGCATTTTTTTCGGTGCGGGAAAAGTGAAATTGAATGGCGAATCAACGTGTGCCATCGAAATTAATTCCATGCGTTCTAAGGCTTTAATACGGCTTTGTGCTTGCCTCACTTTCGTTGCTTGGGCTTTAAAGCGCGTCCCGAAACCTTG
>JAQTOT010000109.1 GCA_028713145.1 Methylococcales bacterium | reverse complement strand
ACAGTGTGACTTCCATAACGATACTCCATATTTCGTACCTCAAAATACGGATTTTAATACGAAGGAAAATTGATGATAAATCTGACCGACTAAAGTCGGTGGCTTTAACCTTCAAGTGGAAGTAAATGAAACCAACCATCTATCCAGTTTAAAAATTTTTCTTAATTTTTGTGAATCAATTTGAAGAACTATTAGCCGCTTAATTATCGAAACCAAATTGCAGCGCAAATCATCGCTGCACCCGTCAAAATCGCTAGCCATTGGCAACGTTGTTGTTTTCGCATTTCTTTTCGCAACAGCGCAAATTCACGCTGTTGCAACTGCGCTCGATGTTCTGCACTTGCCGCATTATCCAGAGCTTTATAAATCAAACTCGGTACTTCAGGAAATTGATCAGCAAAATCAGGCAATTGCCGCATCAATTTTTTGATTTTTGCTTTTGGGCTTAAACGTTCTTGAAACCAATTTTCTAAAAACGGTTTCGCCGTTTGCCACAAATCTAAATCAGGATAAAGCTGCCGTCCTAAACCTTCGATATTGAGCAACGTTTTTTGCAATAACACCAGTTGCGGTTGCACTTGCATATCAAAACGCCGCGCGGTTTGAAACAATCCAAGTAACACTTGAGCAAACGAAATTTCTTTGAGCGGTTTTTCAAAAATCGGTTCACACACACTGCGAATTGCCGATTCAAACTCTTCAACGCGTGTCCCTGCTGGAACCCAACCTGATTCGATGTGCATTTCAGCAACACGACGATAATCTTGATTGAAAAATGCTAAAAAGTTTTCAGCTAAATAACGCTGATCGGACGCAGATAAACTGCCGACAATCCCAAAATCAATCGCAATATATTTATCAGGCAATTCGACAAAAATGTTGCCTGGGTGCATATCGGCGTGAAAAAAGTTATCTCGGAAAACTTGCGTGAAAAAAATTTCAACGCCTCGTTCAGCAAGAGCTTTAAAATCTGCTCCAGCCGCTTTTAATTGTTCAATTTCGCCGACAGGAACACCGTGAATGCGCTCCATAACCAGCACGTTTTTTCGGGTGAAATCCCAATAAATTTGCGGCACATACAAAATGTTAGAATTTTCAAAATTACGCCGCAATTTCGCCGCATTTGCACCTTCGCGCATTAAATCGAGTTCATCGAGCGTTGTTTTTTCAAATTCCTGCACTACTTCAACAGCGCGTAATCGTTTTCCGTCCACCCAAAAACGTTCCGCTAATTTCGCTAATTCGTAGAGCAAACCAATGTCTGAAGCAATACGCGGTGCGATATTAGGACGTAAAACTTTAACCACAACTTCTTCGCCGCTGTGCAACGTTGCACTGTGAACTTGCGCGACCGAGGCACTTGCAAGCGGCTCTGGGTCAAATGTCGCAAAGGCTTGTGAAATTGGCATTTTTAACGCTTTTTCAATAAGGCTAATTGCTAAATCTGAGCTAAATGGCGGCACGCGATCTTGTAATTTTACGAGTTCATCCGCAATGTCATCGGGTAATAAATCTTTTCGTGTTGAAAGAGCTTGCCCAAATTTGACGTAAATTGCGCCTAAATCTTCAAGGGTTTTACGAATTCTTACGCCGCGTGTGTCGGCATCATTTTTGAATCGTGCGTAAGGTGAAAAAATCACCAAATAGCGAATTGGACGCATAAAAGGTGTTTGCAAAACCAATTCGTCAAGCCCGTGACGAAGAAAAACCCAATGAATATGAACTAAGCGAAAAAGTGTTTTTAGGCGCATTTGAAAATCAGTGAAAGTAAAAAATTGCAGGCATTGTATCGTGAAACACCGCTTGCTGAATGTGTAAAATACACGCTGTGCTTAAACTTGATACCACAAACGAATCAGTAATCGCTACAATATGAACTCCATACAAAATATAGGTAACTTAATCAACGTGAAATTAACATTAACCAATACTGTGCAAACGCGATTGCCCACGCAAAATGGTGATTTTGTGTTGCATTGTTATCAAACCAATCAAGATGAAAAAGAACATTTAGCCTTAGTCAAAGGAGATGTTTTTGAAAAAGAAAATGTCCCTGTTCGTGTGCATTCAGAATGTTTAACAGGTGATGTTTTTGGCTCACGGCGTTGCGATTGTGGCGAACAATTAGACAGTGCAATGCAATTTATTGAACGTGAAGGTTGTGGCATTTTGCTGTATTTACGCCAGGAAGGACGAGGGATTGGCTTATTTGAAAAACTCAAAGCCTATAATTTACAAGATCAAGGACTGGATACGGTTGATGCAAATTTAGCCTTAGGACATTTAGCCGACGAGCGTGAATATGATATTGCCGCGTTAATTTTGGCTAATTTGAATGTGCGTTCAATAAAATTATTAACCAATAATCCTGCTAAAATTTCTGCCCTCAAAAATTTAGGCATTAACGTGATTTCACGTTTGCCTCTTGAAATCACGGCAAATAACGATAACGCAGATTATTTAAATACCAAAGTCACCAAAATGGCGCATTTACTTAGCGCAGCAAATTCGATTATTTAAAAATGTTCATTGAAACTCAGGAAGGAAAACCTATGCGCCGCTTAATTTTACTCACGTTATTTGCACTCCCCTTTGCCTTGCACGCTGCCGACGATACACCACCACGTTTAGAGCAAGTTCCCGATGTTCCAGATTCGCCCAAACAAGTCAAAAGTGGAGAAACCTTAGAACCCGATATTACGATTGTTCGTAAAGATAAAAAAACAATTCAAGAATATCGCCGTAATGGCAAGTTATATATGGTCAAAATCGTACCTGATGTTGGCCCAGCTTATTATCTGCGTGACACCGATGGCGATGGAAAAATGGATGTACGTTCTAATGAATTAGATCGCGGTGCGGAAGTGAATATGTGGCAAATTTTAGAATGGTAGAAAATAAAAAAACCCGCTCAAAAGCGGGTTTTTTGCGGGCTGAAATTTAATTACTCACCCACGCATCGTTTAAACCTTTTGATTTTGCATAAGCACTTGCTTCAGCTCTCGTTTTAAAACCGCCTACTTTCAAACGGTATTTTGTCCCGTAATTACTTGGATCGACAGGTGAAACTTCAACGGGAATGCCTTTTTGTTTAAATTCAGCGGCTTTACTTTGAGCAAACCATTCTTGCTGATACGACACCACATTTACCGTGTATTTTCCCGCAGGCACAGCTTTTTGCGGCTTAATGGCAGTGTTTAACACTTCTTTTTTAGCATCTGGCTTGGCTGCAACACGAGTTCCTTCGGTATGTTCTTTTGCAACGCCTCTTGCCATGCCGCGCGTCATTTTGCCTGTATAACGTGAAGCGCGTGGTTCTTCGGTTTTGGTGCTTGCAGCTGCCGCTTTTGCAATCGTTGAAATTTTGGTTAATTTTTCCGTCAACAAGGCAGCTTCTTCTTTGGCTTTCACTTTCTCGGCGTCTGCTTTTGCCGCTTTTGCCGCTTTTGCGGCTTTTGCAACCTTTTCAGCTTCGACTTTTTCATCTTTTACTTTCGTTTCATCAGCCGATTTTTTTGCCATATCAGAAAGTTTAGGTTGCTCTGCTTTTTCACCTGTTGGATGTGCAGGGGAAATATCGACGGGTGGAACAATGTCGGTTTCAGCTAATTTTGCGGTATCAAATCCCGTGTCAATTTTTCCTGTTGTGAGCGGTGCAACTTTGCCCGTTACGACTGGCGTTTTGCCATTTGATAGATTCACTGACGATTTCGCGGGTTCTGTTGTTTTCACATCAGAGACTTTTGCTGCTTCAGTCGGCGCAACAACTGTCGCTGCAGCTTGCGCGGCAACCAATTTTTCTACTTTTTGATTTAACTGTTCAACAGACGTTTTAATGCCTGCAATTTCTTTTTCTTTCTCTGGTGCTTTATTCACGATGTCATTAACCGTTTCTTGCAACTCAGCTACGGATTGGGCAAGTGTTTCGGTTTCGGTTTTCGTTCCCATTGATAAATAGCCAATCGCGCCACTGCCAATTAAACCAACAATGCCAACGCCTAATGCGGCAAAACCAAAAGTTGCTGCTTTTTTGCGTCCGCTTTCAGCATCCGCAAATTGTTTTCTGTTTTTTCCTTCAAGCGTATCTTGATCGGCGCGTAATTGTGAAAATGATAAATCTTGTTTTTCTTTAAGTGCGCTAATGGCTAATTCTTGTTCATCTTTAAACTGCCCGATTGCCATTTCAGCTGCTTTTGCAATTAGAGCTTCTTCGTTGATAGCAGGGGCAACAATTTGACTGACTTTTTCATCTGCGATATTAAAATCATCATCAATGGGGGTGTCATTTGCATTAGCACTTTGATCATCCATGCTATCGAGCTGTTTCATCCAATCATCAGCTCCGTCTTCAGATGAATCAACGGCATCCAAATCGTCAAGCTGTTTCATCCAATCGTCATCATCAGCGACGGCTTCGGTTTCGGTTTTTTCTTCCGCAACAGGTTCCGCTGTTTCGGTAGCATCCAAATCGTCAAGCTGTTTCATCCAATCGTCATCATCAGCGACGGCTTCGGTTTCTGCTTTTTCTTCTACAACAGGTTCCGCTGCATCCAAGTCATCAAGCTGTTTCATCCAATCGTCGTCATCTGCGACGGCTTCGGTTTCAGTTTTTTCTTCCGCAACGGGTTCCGCTGCATCCAAGGCATCAAGCTGTTTCATCCAATCGTCGTCATCTGCGACGGCTTCGGTTTCAGTTGTTTCTTCTGCAACTGGTTCAGCTGCATCCAAGTCATCAAGCTGTTTCATCCAATCATCGTCATCTGCAACGGCTTCGGTTTCGGTTTTTTCGTCAACAACGGCTTCAGCTGTTTCGGCGGTATCCAAATCTTCAAGCTGTTTCATCCAATCGTCGTCATCTGCAACAGTTTCGGCTTCGGTTTCGGTTTTTTCGTCAACAACGGGTTCAGCTTTTTCAGCGGCATCCAACTCGTCAAGCTGTTTCATCCAGTCCAAATCGTCTTCAGCATTTTCAGCCACAGGCGTTGCCTTTGCTTTTTCATCCGCATCGTCAAGTAAATCAAAGCCTGCGGTGGTGTCATCAATCGTATTTTCCATAGCATCATTTAAACCATCTAATTGTTGTGCCACATCTAATTCTTCATCAGAGGGCAAAGATATTTCTACAAGGGGTGCAGCAATATCGGCAACATTGTCGAAGTCATTAAATTCTTCTGCAAAAAACTCGTCAATGTCATCAGTTCCAACTTTTAGCGTATCTTCAAATGGCACAGAATCGACTAAATCGTCTAATGCCGCATTAGGTTCAACCGTTAATTCAATTTCTGGTTTGTTATCAACGTTATCTTGAGTAACTTCGCTCACTTCGGGTTCTAAAAATCCTTCGGATTCGAATTCGAAATTTAATTCTAAATCTGCATCTTCAGGTTCGATGTCAACAATTTCAGGCTCAACAACTGCTTCAACTTCGGGTTCAATTTCAACTACTTCAGGTTCAACAATCGCTTCAACTTCGGGTTCAACTTCAACTACTTCAGGTTCAACAATCGCTTCAACTTCGGGTTCAATTTCAACAATTTCAGGTTCAACAACCGCTTCAACTTCAGGTTCAATTTCAACAATTTCAGGTTCAACGTCCATGCCGAAATTCAATAACTCATCAACAGCGGCAAGCAATGATTCCTCGTTGATTTCTTCGTCATTTATGGTTAATTCATCGTCCGCATCGCCCAATAAAGAATCAAAATCAAAGCCCTCGCCACCCAATAAATTCTCTAATTCATCATCAGAAATAACAGGAGTTTCCATTGCAGCGGCTAATTGATTTTCAAGCGACGTAAGTGATTCCGATTGAAGAGGGATTGTTTTTTCAATTTCATCCAACACAACATCGTCTATTTCAGGCAAACCCAGCGCATCATCCAATTTGATGTCATCAGGTTCAGGCAAAACCGCATCTAATTCTTTTTTAGCCTTCGCTAACACTTGATCAAGCATATCGCCTTCAACAGGTTCATCTTCTAAATAAAGCGTTGCCGTCGCGCTATCAAGGCGTGCGTCTAAATCTAAATCTAAAGTATCAGATTTTTTAGCTGGTTTTTTGGCTGTATTTGTCATGGTCAAAGTAGATGCTATAAAAAAGAAAACGGTTTAATTAAAAGATGTTACGTTATATTTGCTGTGTTTTGTTATGCTAATTCAAACTAATCGATGTAAATTTTCATTCATTTACGGTTAAATTCCTAAAAACTTTTATAGGGCAATTTATTATGCAACTTGCAATTACAATTCTTGGGCAATCAAACGATGGTGTTGTGGATGCTGTTATTTTTGCTACTACAAGCAGTCAAACTCACATCGTTGATTTGAAATCGTCCCTTTTTAACACCACAAATTGCGCTTATTTACTGATTGAAGGTAATTGGAATCAACTTTCTAAATTTGAAAGCACGCTTCATGCCATCCAGAAAAAATTTGATTGTTCCATTCATTCGCATCGCGTTGAAGCGGCAAAAGAAATGGATGTTATGCCAATGACCGTTGAAGTTATCGGACTTGCGAGTAGTGGCTTACTTAGCAAAATAACGCAATTTTTTAGAGATCGCGGCATTGAGCAGCAAGAAGTAAGTGCGCGAACGTATCCTGCTCCCTATTTGAATGCACAACTCATGTCTGCAAAATTCATCGTGACATTAGGCAATGATTCACTGTTTCAATTACGCGATGAGTTAATGTATTTGTGTGACAGCTTAAATGCCGATTTACTTTTTGAACCGTTCAAAATGGGAGTTTAACAATGCGTATTGAATTAAATAACGTGGTACCTGATTTTTCTGCAAGCATTACAGGCAAAGAGCAGGCTGTAAAATTGAGCGATTATCGTGGTAAAAATGTGGTGTTGTATTTTTATCCTAAAGACAGCACACCAGGTTGCACACTTGAATCACAAAATTTTCGTGATAATTACGAAAAATTCACTGCACTAAATACCGTTATTTTAGGTATTTCACGCGATAGCATTCGTTCTCACGATGGTTTCAAATGCAAACAACGTCTACAGTTTGAGTTAATTTCTGATAACGATGAAGTCATCTGCCAATTATTTGACGTTTTAAAAGAAAAGAATATGTATGGCAAACAAGTAATCGGCATTGAACGTAGCACCTTTTTAATTAACGCCGACGGTGTGTTAATTTATGAATGGCGCAAAGTGAAAGTCGATGGACATGTTGAAGAAGTCTTAGAAAAAGTATCAGCGATTGTGTGAAATTAAGGCTAATAAAATCAATGTCGTGCCGATGATGATTTGCAATGTCATCGGCTCATGATTTACAGAATGCCCAAGCCAAAGTGCAAGCACGGGTGAAGCAAGCGAAATCAATGCTACTTGCGTTGCAGAGCGTTTTGAAAGCAAGTAATAGTAAAGAAAAAATCCCGCTGGCGTGGCAATTACGCCTAAATACAGCATCGATAAAAAAGCAACTAGCGAAAATTGCTGCGGCAAATGCTGATCAAATACCGCGCAAGTCGCAAAATAAAGCGGCAGTGAAATCAACAAACCACCTGTCACTTGCGATAAAACAGGCAACTGAGAACGAACTCGCTTCATGCCAATTGCGCTAAGTGCTTGCAAGACAAGTGATCCTAAAACACCAAAAATGCCTAATGCAGCCGTTGAATTCAACTTACCTGCCGAGCCAAACATAATAAAAAGTCCCGCTAAACCAATCACATAAGAAAGCAATTTCCCGATGGTTAAACTGCGTTCATGTAACCAAATTGCGGCAAAAACAGCCGTGATAAGCGGAGCCAATCCGCTTATCACTGAAATCCAGCCTGAAGGAATGAATTGCGCTGCCCAATAAACAACCACCATTGCGCCATACATTTGCACCGCAACGGCAAGATAAGCCAAAACGGCAAGGCGCGTAAAAGGCAGTCGTTTATGAAAAAACAGCGTCAACGCCAGCAAACAGACTAAACCCACGCTCATGCGAGCAGTAATGCTTGGCAAAACGCCCAAGCCATCAACACTCCATTTGATGGCGAGCGGCGTGGTTGCCCACAATAAAACCATTCCTAAATAAGCGAGTAAAACTTGCATTCTTTTTTCATTGTGGGCAGTTGTGAAAAGTTACACGATCTGCGTTACAGGTGGCGTACCGATAATGGTAAGCCCCATGTCTTGCAGCATCGCAACATCTAAGGAGGAAATTGCTCGTACTTCGCCTTTTCCAATCGAATCTGACATTAAATCATTTGGCAAAGCAACATGATAATACGCCGAGCCATCACCCGAACTTGCAGAATCTAATGGCACTGATGCGTTAGCATTCGCAGCAATAGCATGGGTTCCAGTAAATACAGGTGAATTATTTTGCATGGTTACTAACGCATCATAAGGCGTTTTTGCGCCACCTGTTGAATCCAGATTTCCTGTAAATGCCAAGCCATGCAAAATTTCATGTGTGAGAATACTGGTCAAATCATATTCGTTTGCGCTTGGCGTACCATCAAAAGACATTTTGTTGATATTAGCAAGATTGATATAAAGCGTAGCATCAGGCGTTGCACCGTTTAAATTCACGCCAGCTTTTGCTTCTGCCATAAATGCAGTGGTCTGCGTGCCATCAAGATTTAACATCGTTGCATTCGCTTCCGCTAAAGTTTTCGGCGTGGTATTTTCCGTTAGCACTTGCAAGTTAAATGTCACTTTCGAGCTAACGTATTTGCTGATATTTTCTAATGCGTTTTTGACATTGGTTTCAACATCTGCCAAATAACTTCCCAAATTTGCCTGACTAAAATCGACTGAATAAGGCAAATCTGTACCGCCTGAAATCGTGGTGGGTGCCGCTGGCGCAGTGGGGTCTGAAACCGTTACGCCCCAAGAAGTCCAACGTCCAATTGTTCCCAAAACTTCCCATGATGCAGTTAATGTCTTGTCTGCAAATTGGATTTGTGAACCTGTAGGCGAGCTATTCACGTCAATATATACAACATCATTACCTGTTGCTTTATCACTAACGACAACTGTTCCACCTTGAACGTCATAAGTATAATCACTCGAATTGCCGCCCAGTTTTACCGCTTCAACGCTGCTTGAAACAGAAACACCAGTGACATTATTTGCTAACGTCACCACTTCTTGCCCTGAATTACCGTAAATGGTTACGTCATTTGTTGTTGCAGTGAAATTTTGGTTTTTACCCAATTGCAGTTCTGACAATGTGAAAACACCATTACCTGCTGCATCAAGCGAAACATTGCCAATTGCATTGGAGAATGTGATTGTTTCATCGTGATTTGCTGCAAGACTTAACGTCGCTAAATTTCCTGTTGCAGAATTGATAACCACATTGCCTTGCCCTGAAACAACTGAAGATGAATCAAAATTCACGCCTTTTAGCGTTACAGATTCAACGGCTGAATTAATTTTAATGCCGCTGACATTTTGAGCTATCGTCACAGATTCAAAACCAGAATTACCGTGAATGCTCAAATCATTCGTTTTTACCGTG
>JAQTOT010000108.1 GCA_028713145.1 Methylococcales bacterium | reverse complement strand
ACAGTGTGACTTCCATAACGATACTCCATATTTCGTACCTCAAAATACGGATTTTAATACGAAGGAAAATTGATGATAAATCTGACCGACTAAAGTCGGTGGCTTTAACCTTCAAGTGGAAGTAAATCCCAAAATATCAATAAAACAAACTATTGCCTCGCCTCTAAATTTTTCTTCATTCATAAATTCAAACCGTCGCGCTCAATTTCAAAAGCAACGCCGTAATAATTGCCGTTTGAAACAATCCAAAACCAACAACCCAACGAACTAATTCAGATTTGGTTTCAGCAATTTTGATTGATAATTTGTATTCTGATTCTCTAATTGCCGTTTGTGTGGCAAGTTCCAATTCTTTCAAATCACGTTTAACAGCAATTTCGTCTAGGTGATAATCACTTTTAGCTTGTTCTAATGTTTCTTTGATAGCGGACTTTTGTAAGCGCGTTATCACTTCGGCTTGTTGTTCGCTAAAACCAACGCCTTTTAATTCTTTGAAAAATTCGTGTGTATCAAATGTAATCGCTGTCATAAGTTTTTGTGTGGCAATGTTTGGTATTTATTTCATGACGCAGGATTTTACAACAAAAAGCAATTCAACACCTTCCGCAAAAATTTAACAGCATTTTTACATTAACTCGCCCTAAACTTAACCCCAAATTTATTAAAACGAGTTGGCTGGTTATGACAGAAGAACGTCCAAATCCTGATGAATTATTAGCACGAGTTGAACGCGAGCAAACCAAAGCCCGTCGCGGATGTTTAAAAATCTTCTTCGGCGCGGCGGCAGGCGTTGGGAAAACTTACGCAATGTTGCTGGCAGCACGCGAAAAACGCAATGACAACATCGATGTTGTTGTCGGTTTAGTCGAAACACATAATCGAAAAGAAACCGCCGCGTTGCTTGAAGGGTTAGAAGTTTTGCCACGCCAACAAATCAACTATCGCAACACAACGTTATCCGAATT
This sequence comes from Methylococcales bacterium, assembly GCA_028713145.1. Taxonomy (GTDB): domain Bacteria; phylum Pseudomonadota; class Gammaproteobacteria; order Methylococcales; family Methylomonadaceae; genus UBA10906. The sequence goes on along the minus strand of JAQTOT010000108.1, from coordinate 8,563 downwards.
CGATTTAGATGCCGCCCTCAAACGTAAGCCCTCGATTATTTTGGTCGATGAACTCGCCCACACCAATGCCAAAGGTTCACGCCATCCCAAACGTTGGCAAGATATTGAAGAATTACTCGACGCAGGCATTGATGTTTATACCGCGTTAAATGTGCAACATTTGGAAAGTTTGAATGATGACATCGGGCAAATTTCAGGTATTCGTGTTTTTGAAACTGTCCCCGACACGGTGTTTGAATCGGCTAATGAAGTGGAACTCGTCGATTTACCGCCCGATGAACTGCTCACACGCCTGAAAGACGGCAAAGTGTATGTGCCGCAACAAGCCAAAGAAGCGGCAAATAATTTCTTTAAAAAAGGCAACTTAATTGCCTTGCGTGAATTGGCATTGCGGCACACAGCAAATCGCGTCGATGCTCAAATGCTCGATTATCGCGAAAACAATTTTATTCGTGAGGTTTGGCAAGTTAATGAGCGGATTTTGGTTTGCATTGGTACAAATTCGTTAGGTGAGCGATTAGTTCGCGCAGGCAAACGGCTCGCGAACAGTTTAAAAGCCGATTGGATTGTGTTGTATGTCGAAACGCCCGAATTGCAACGGTTGCCTGCTGAAAAACGTGATGGCATTTTGCGAATTTTGCGCCTCGCAGAACAATTAGGTGCAGAAACCGTCACGTTAAGTGCGCCAGAAATGAGCGACGCGATTATTCGTTTTTCCAACGAACGCAACATCACCAAAATTGTGATGGGCAAACCCACGCGACGCGGTTGGAAGCGGTTAATTTTAGGTTCGCTCGTCGATGAATTGATTAGCGACGCACACAACATCAATTTGTATTTGCTCGGCAGTAAAAAATCAGACGGCAAAGATGAATTAGAAGAATCGCTTGACCGCAAAACCGCTTTTCCAAAATTAGCCCCTCAGAAAAAAGCCATGACGGGTTACATTGTTGCAACGGTTGTAATGACGGTTAGCTCGTTGCTTGCATACTCGTTATTTGGGAAATTCGAGCTTGCTAATTTGATTATGATTTTCTTGTTGGGCGTGGTGTTTATTGCCACCCGTTTTGGTCGAAATCCATCCATTTTTGCGTCGATTTTGGGCGTAGCGATGTTCGATTTTATGTTCGTACCGCCTTATCACACGTTTTCTGTTTCTGGGGGGCAATACTTAATCACGCTTACTGCGATGTTAATTGTAGCAATTTTAATCAGCGGTTTGATGGCAAATGTGCGCTCGCAAGCCAAAGTCGCTGGGCATCGTGAACGTCGCGCCATTGTGTTGTATGCGATGAGTAAAGAATTAGCGGCGAGTCAAAGTGAAGAGGAAATTGTCCGCACCGCGATTCGACATTTGTATTCAGAATTTAGCAGTCAAAACGTGATTCTTTTTCCCGATGCCAACGGGCGAATTATGTATCCAGCGGATTTAGCGATGCCTGAATCGTTGCACGCGGCAGATTTAGGCGTTGCACAATGGGTGATGGATCACAATGAAATTGCAGGACAAGGCACAAATACCCTCGCTGGCGCACAAGCGGTGTATTTTCCACTCAGTAACAAAGAAATGGTTTTAGGCGTTTTAGTTTTGCTGCCTGTGAATTTACGGCGGATATTTTTGCCTGAACAACGCAAATTACTCGATACCTTTTTAGGGCAAATTGCCCAGGCGATTACGCGCGTTCGTTTGACTGAACAAGCACGCAAAACACAGGTGGAAATCGAAGCAGAACGTTTGCGGAATTCGTTGTTAAGTTCGATTTCGCACGATTTACGAACGCCGCTTGCAACGATTGTCGGTTCTGCAAGCACGTTAGTTGAAGAAGATGGCTCACTTGCCGAAACTGAAAAACATGATTTAAGTTGCGCGATTTATGACGAAGCACAACGGATGTCGAGTTTGATCAATAACATTTTAGACATGGCGCGGCTGGATGCGGGCGCGATTCAATTAAACAAAGAATGGTATCCGCTCGAAGAAATTATTGGCGTGGTGCTAAATCGATTGCAAAAATACCTTGAAGACCGCCAAGTGACGGTAAAACTCCCTGCGGGAATTCCGCTGATTTTTGTCGATACGGTCATGATTGAGCAGGTGCTAATGAATTTGTTGGAAAATGCGTTGCGTTATACGCCCGAAAAAAGCGCAATTCACATTTCAGCAGACGCGCAACCGTCGGCAATGAAAATTTCTGTTGCCGACGAAGGCATCGGTATTCCAAAAGGTAGCGAATACAAATTATTTGAAAAATTCTATCGCGTTAAAAATGAAGCCGCGCAAAGTGGTGTCGGTTTAGGGCTTGCGATTTGTCGTGCAATTGTCGAAGCGCATGGCGGAACAATTAGCGCGAAAAATTTATCAGCAGGTGGCGCAGTGTTTTCCTTCATCATTCCGTTAGACCACACGCCCCCTGTCATGGAACAAGAAGATGACGACTAATGCAAATCCAGTGATTGTGGTGATTGAAGATGACCCTGCGATTCGGCAGTTTTTGCGAACTGGTTTAGGAACACACGGTTTTAAAGTTTTCGAGGCGGACAAAGGACAGCGCGGCATTATTGAAGCGGAGATTCGCAAACCTGATTTCATTATTTTGGATTTAGGATTGCCCGATATGGATGGCGTTGAAGTAATTAAAGCTATCCGAAAATGGTCAGCGATGCCGATTATTGTTTTGTCTGCGCGTAGCCATGAACAACATAAAATCGAAGCCTTAGACGCTGGTGCAGATGATTATTTGACCAAACCGTTTGGATTGGGGGAATTGCTGGCACGAATTCGTGTTGCGATGCGTCATTCGTTAAATAATCCCGCGCAATCGCAAAACAATGTTTTTATAACGGGTTCGTTAAAAGTGGATTTGTTGAAACGGCAAGTTTTTGTCAACGAAGAAGAAGTGCATCTCACACCGATTCAATATCGGTTATTAGCGGTGCTGGTTAAAAATGCGGGAAAGGTGTTAACACATCAATATCTGCTTAAAGAAATTTGGGGGCCTTCTTACAAAGATAATTCACATTATTTACGCATCTACATGAGCCAACTTCGGCAAAAATTAGAAATTGAACCCACACAACCGCAGTATTTATTAACCGAATCGGGCATCGGGTATCGGTTGAAATTTTAGGTTGATAACCAGCCTAAATAATTTGCATCATCGCCTGTTTTTTTCTTGTCTTCCCTTTTCATCACATACCTTTTTTACATTCTGTTAAAAAAGTGTGCCAAAAATTGCAATGTCACCACTTCAACGCATTTATAATGCCATCTGGTTTATAACCAAATTACCATTTCAATTTAAGAGGAAACAAATGGATATTCATGAATATCAAGCCAAAGAATTATTAAGTGGCTATGGCGTAAAAATCGCCGAAGGTGGCATTGCTCACACCCCCGACGAAGCGGTGCAACGCGCACGTGAAATCGGCGGCAACATCTGGGTTGTTAAAGCACAAATTCATTCTGGCGCACGCGGTAAAGCAGGCGGCATCAAAGTGTGCAAAACGCTCGACGAAGTCAACACGGCAACAAAAGAGTTATTGCATAAAATTTTGGTCACGCATCAAACAGGTGCGGCAGGAAAATTGTGCGACAAAGTCTATGTTGAAGCTGGCACAGACATTAAAAAAGAATTGTATTTCTGCTTTTTAGTTGACCGTATTTCTGAACGCATTGTGATGGTCGGTTCATCAGAAGGCGGAATGGAAATTGAGGAATTAGCCGAAACCAATCCTGATGCCATCAAAAAAATCTATATCGAACCTGCTGTGGGTTTATTAGATTATCAAGTGCGCGAAATGGCGTTTGAAATGGGCTTGGAATCAGGTTTGATGAGCCATGCCGTCAAAACGATTAAAGGTTGCTACCGTGCGTTGCGTGATTTAGACGCAAATATGCTCGAAATCAATCCGTTAGTGATTACGGGCAGCAATGAATTGATTACGCTTGATGCAAAAATGGGCTTTGACGAAAACGCATTATTCCGTCGTGCAAAAATTGCCGATTTGCGTGACAAAACCCAAGAAGACCCACGCGAAGTTGAAGCGGGCGACCACGGTTTAAGCTACGTTGGTTTAGACGGCGACATCGGTTGCATGATTAACGGCGCGGGTTTAGCGATGGCAACGATGGATATGATTAAACTTGCTGGTGGCGAACCTGCTAATTTCTTAGACGTAGGTGGTGGCGCGTCGGCTGAACGTACTGAACAAGCGTTCCGTTTGGTTTTAGCGGATGCGAATGTAAAAGCAATGCTAGTTAACATTTTCGCAGGGATTAACCGTTGCGATTGGATTGCTCAAGGCGTGGTGCAAGCGGTGAAAAATGTCGATTTGAAAATTCCGTTAATCGTGCGTTTAGCAGGCACAAACGTTGACGAAGGTCGTCGCATTATCGCGGAAAGTGGGTTGCCCATTATCACCGCTGAAACGTTAGCCGAAGCCGCCGAAAAAGCGGTTGCCGCACGCAATCAAGTTGTCGCAAATCAAGGAGCATAAACAATGGCAATCTTTATTAACGAAACCACAAAAATTATCGTTCAAGGTTTTACAGGCAAAATCGGCACGTTCCACGCGCAAGACATGATTAACTACGGTTCAAACGTAGTGGGCGGCGTGACACCAGGAAAAGGTGGACAAAAACATTTAGACCGTCCGATTTTCAACACCGTCAAAGAAGCCGTTGAACAAGCTGGCGCAGAAGCGAGCATTATTTTCGTACCGCCAGCGTTTGCGGCGGATTCCATCATGGAAGCGGCAGATGCGGGGATTAAATACTGCGTCGCGATTACTGACGGCATTCCAACGCAAGACATGATGCAAGTGAAAAACTTTTTGCGTCGTTTCCCAAAAGAAGAACGTATGGTTTTAACTGGCCCGAATTGCGCGGGAACAATCAGCCCTGAACGTTCGATGCTCGGCATTATGCCTGGTCATATTTATATGCGCGGCAATGTGGGCGTTGTCGGTCGTTCAGGCACGCTCGGTTATGAAGCTGCTGACCAAATGAAACGTTTAGGTATTGGTATTTCAACGTCTGTGGGCATTGGTGGCGACCCGATTAACGGTAGTTCGCACCGTGATATTTTTGAAAAATTCGAGCAAGACGACGAAACCAAAGTGATTTTGATGATTGGTGAAATCGGTGGCCCGCAAGAAGTGGATGCGGGAATGTTTGCTAAAGAAAACATGAAAAAACCTGTGGTTGCGTACATCGCAGGTTTGACTGCGCCAGAAGGTCGTCGTATGGGTCACGCGGGGGCGATTATTTCGTCAGCGGGTGAAAGTGCGGCGGAAAAAGTCGCTATGTTGCGTGATTTAGGCGTAACGATTAGCCCAACGCCTTCGGCGATGGGTGAAACGGTAGCTAAGGTTTTGGCTGGGTTGAAGTAAATTTGTTTAAAATTTAACTGAAGGCTCAAATCACGAATGGTTTTGTGGTTTGGGCTTTATTAACATTGATAGAATGCAGAGAGCGTAAAAATTTTAGATGCCTCATAAATAATTAGCTTTCAAATCTATCCTGTCTAATTTTGACCATCAATTAACAATAAAATGAAAAATTACAAAATCTTAACAACGTTTTTTTTGCTCGGACTTCCTCTTAGCGGTTGTGAAATACCAACTGCTCCCGATAAGACTGGAATTGTGCTGAGCAAAAATGAAACCACTCAAGTACAGGTGATTACACCAGCGTTACCAGAGCTAGTTATTGAAACGGCTTCACCAGATTTAGCAGTGAAATCATGGTGGAAAGTTTTGGATTTAAAAAGCAAAAGCACTTTTGACGAATGCAACAGATACAAACTAATGGAGAAACCTGCCTACATTGCCTACTATCCCAAAGTAGCTCAAGAAGATGTATTACGATACTTAACTAAAGAATCTGTCTGTCAAGAAGATGTTTATGAAAGAGACATTCAAGAAATTAAAACAGAAAGTGAAACACGAGCAATCGTTTTTGCAACAGTAAAGAATGCTACTCCAATTCCAGTTGGTGCAGAACCAGACGAAAACGAGAAGAAATGGAGAAAAGACGGAGAGAGATTCAAATATCTCGTAGAAAAAACATCCGAAGGTTGGAAAATATCTCAAGTATATAAGTACGAGAAATATTCTGAGCCAGAGCCATGGCGTAAAGAATACAGTTTCAGCGACAAGCCACATTATCCTGCTTTGGTATATGGGTTAAATTAACTCATAGTTAAGGCAGTTTGATTTAAAACAACATTTTCACAAACTGGCGATTTCAACTAATGCGTTACACAATCAAAGCACAACAAATGTTGGTTTGGAGGATTAAATTATGATTTCAGTCACTATTTCAGAACCATTAGCCCAAGCGGCGATTTCAGAAGCAAAAATTTGTCATCGCACTATCGATAGCCAAATCGACCATTGGGCAAAAATTGGCAAAATTGCCGAAGAAAATCCTGATTTGAGTTTTGAATTTATTAACGCCGCTTTGCAAGCTCGAAATGAAGTTTTAACGGGACAAACTGAACCTTATTCGTTTGATTAACATGGAAGTTGTACAAACTCGCCAGTTCAAACAAGCGGTGAAAAAACTCACACCTAAACAAAAAAAGGAACTCGACGACGCAGTAAAAATCGTTATGAGTAATCCTTACATCGGCGACCAAAAGAAAGGCGATTTGAACTTTTTGTGCGTGTATAAATTTCACATGAATAATCAATTGACGTTGTTAGGCTATAGCTATGAGGATGAAATTGTTACCTTGAATTTGTTAGCAGTTGGTAGTCATGAGAATTTTTATCGTGATATAAAAAATGCGTTGCATTAGCTCAAGCGGTGGTTTCGCAAACCAGAGATTTCAACTAATGCGTTACACAATCAAAGCACAAATTTATTTCTTTGGAGAATAAAAATGGCATCAAAAGTAAAAGATACGCCGATATTACGCGGCAAAGACGCGGAACGCTTCAATCTGAAAATGCGTGAAGCTGATAAAAATACCATTCCTAAAAAAGAATATGAACGCATGATGAATGTGTTTAACAGTGTTCGTATTGTTGAAACGCAATGATGGATGAGTTGGAATTTGTACGTCTAAATTCTGATGATTCAAGAGATGCCGATTTTGATTGTGGCAATGATGATTTAAACGAATTCTTTTTTGTCGATTCAAAAGCGAATTTTCGTGAATTGTTAGCCGTAACGTATGCGTGAAATTTGCACGGTAAAACGATTGCATTTTTCAGTGTTTCAAACGATGCCATCACCAGCCAACATGTTGAAAATTTCAATCGCTTTCGTCGAATTTTACCTTGGGGCAAACGTTATAAAACAATGCCAGCGGTAAAAATTGGGCGTTTTGCGGTGCATAAAAATTTCAGCAAACACGGTTATGGCTCGAAGATTATGGACTTCATCAAAATTTGGTTTGTGACGCGCAACAAAACGGGCTGTCGGTTTATTATTGTAGATGCGTTGAAAGAGGCACAACCGTTTTATGAGAAAAATGGTTTTTCATTTTTGAGCAGTGACGGTGAAAATGATTCGACGCGGTTAATGTATTTTGATCTTAAAACGGTAATGCCAGTTTCTTGATGAAAAATGATTTTACTGATACGCCGCAACATCCCCGACCTAAAGGTACGGGGTCTTGCGGCTGCCATTCTGAAAAACGCGACTTTTTAGGGTCGCGTTTTTTTATTGTAAACATGGTATTAAATACGCTACCATCGAAACATGATTATTATCGTCGATACCAACATTTTTGTAGCCGCTTGCATGGGGAAAGGTTCTGCCTCAGCCATCATTGCATCTTGTCTACAAGGCAAACACACACCGTTAATGGGGGTTGCACTGTTTTCAGAATATACGGATGTGATTAACCGAGATGAATTATTTAAACGGTGTCATCTTGATAACGCTGAACGCAACGAATTGTTAGACATCTTTTTTAGCGTCTGCCGTTGGACTGACATTTATTACGGTTGGCGACCTAATCTCAAAGACGAAGGTGACAATCATTTAATCGAATTAGCGGTTGCTGGCAATGCTCAAATCATCGTTTCAAGAAATATGAAAGATTTGAAAAGTGGCGAGCTTTTATTTCCAGGTATTTCATTTTTGACACCAGAAGAATTTTTACTGCGAGGATAAAACAATGGGCGCACTCAGTTTAAGATTGCCAGACCATAAACATGAACGATTAAGAGCGTTAGCAAAAAGCAAAGGCGTGAGCATCAATAGTTTATTAGATGAAGTGACAACGTTGATTTTGGCGGAGTTTGATTTGAAAACACAATTTGAAATTCGCGCTCAACGTGGTGCAGGTAAAACACAACGCGGGTTGGAATTGCTTGAAAAAGCAAATTAACGCAATAAAAAAACGTGACTTTTTAGGCGTAACGATTAGCCCAACGCCTTCGGCGATGGGGGAAACGGTAGCGAAGGTTTTGGCTGGGTTGAACTCAACAACTACCAGCTAAAGCTGGTAGGTTAGTGAACTAAGAACTGAAAGTTCAGGATACACGTCGGATAAACGACGTGTTAGGGTTCAACATTAAAATTGCTTCCCGTATCTGGTTCAAAGTG
>JAQTOT010000107.1 GCA_028713145.1 Methylococcales bacterium | reverse complement strand
CGAATATGCGGAAATTTTTGAACAATTTACGTTCAAAAGGTTTTTCATTCGCACTCGATGATTTTGGCAGCGGTTATAACTCGTTTCATTATTTGCGTGAATTGCATTTTGAATACGTCAAAATCGATGGCGCATTCGTTCGTAACATCGTGGCATCAAAACTTGATTACGCGCTGGTGCATAATTTATCGCGGTTGTGTCAAGACATTGGAATGCTCACGATTGCTGAATTTGTTGAAAATGAAGAGATTTTGCTCGCACTGCAAGATATGGGAATCAATTATGTGCAGGGGTATCACATCAGTATGCCGATTTCGCAAATGCGGATGACAGAGAAAAAACATTGAAAAAAATGTGTCTTTTAAAATGTGACATTTGTCTCATAAAATTTCAAACATAAACGATATAATCAACCTGTCGGTTTACATTGTTAAAGCACCTCCCCCAGCCTTTCAGGCTGCCCCCTCCAAAGGGGGCAAAAGATTAAAAAGCAACGGCTTTTGAGTTTTACTGATTTAGCCCCCTTTGGAGGGGCGGCGCGAAGCGCGGGGGAGGTGCTTTAAATTCCCTATTTTTATGAGCTTGCCATGATGAAATTTACCCAATACCGTCTCGATTTTCTTTCACGTTTGCACAACTTTTTGCAATGGCGCAAACGCACCATGTCCGCAGTAATTGTTGCTGCCTTGTCGCCGATTTTTGCTCATGCAAATCCAAACGGCGCACAAGTTATTAGTGGACAAGTTAGCATTGACCAATCGGTTGCGGGCATTACCACCATTACGAACAGTCCGAGTGCGATTATCAATTGGCAAGATTTTAATATCGCGCAAAATGAAATTACTCGTTTCGTGCAACAAAACGGGCAAAGCGCGGTGTTAAATCGCATTATCGGTGGTAATCCGAGTGAAATTTTGGGTTCGCTGTTTTCAAACGGGCAAGTGTTTTTAATCAATCCAAATGGCATTGTGTTTGGTGCGGGTTCACAAATTGATACACAAGGTTTGCTTGCCTCAACGCTAAATTTGAGCAATAGCGATTTTCAAAAAGGGAATTTTCATTTTGTTGCAGGTTCAAAAGCAGGCGACATTTCCAACGAAGGTATTATTCACGCAGGCAAAGACGGTAACATCGTTTTAATTGCGCCAAATATCGAAAACAACGGCATTATTCACAGCGAAGGTGGCAAAATCGTGTTAGCGGCTGGGCAAGAATTGGTTTTGACCAGTCTTGACGACCCCGAAATTCGCTTCCAAGTTCAAGCTCCCAAAAATCACGTTTTAAATATCGGACAACTGTTGAGCGAAGGCGGCACGATTAACGTTTTTGCTGGCACACTCAAACACAGCGGTGACATCAATGCAGACAGCGTTGAAGTGGATAAACAAGGCAACATTCGCTTGGTTGCAAAAGGTGACGTGACGCTCGAAAAAGACAGCAAAACCTCCGCCAATAACGAAAAAGGCGACGCTGGCAAAATCGAAATCACAGGCGAAAACGTCGCGGTTTTGGATGATTCCAAAATTGAAGCAGTTGGCAAAACAGGTGGTGGGGAAATTTTAATCGGTGGCGATTGGCAAGGAAAAGGGAATTTGCCTCAAGCGACAACGGCAACTGTTGAAAGCAACGTAAAAATTAACGCTAATGCCATCACTAATGGCGACGGCGGGAAAGTTGTTGTGTGGAGTGATGTGCATAATCCGAAAAGTGTCACGACAGTAAAAGGCGAAATTAACGCGAAAGGTGGAAAACATGGCGGTGATGGCGGAAAAATAGAAACTTCAGGGCATCAAGTTCATGCTGAAAATGCAAAAATCAATGCGTCTGCGCCAAAAGGTAAAGCAGGCGAATGGTTACTTGATCCAACGAATTTAACGATTGACAGCACTTACGTTGGGCAGTCTTCGGCGGTGTTAAATGGCTTTTCAGATGGCACGACAGGTTGGTCTTCAAGTAGTGGTTTTCAAACCTGTTCTGGTAATGCAGGCGGTGCAGCGTGTATTGATTCAACTGGTCAGTATTTGCAATTCTCATCTACAAGTGGAGAAACCGTTTCAAAATCATTTTCACTTTCTGGTGGGACAGCTCTCACGTTTAACACTGCCGTAGATTCAAGTCCTTACGGTTATGCAAGCACAGGTAAGGTCTCACTTTCTTTCCTTGATGCTTCTCAAAATGTAATTGGTAGTCCTGTTGAAAGTAGCGTGATAACGACTTCTGCTACGACTTCTCAAAACATAAATTTAAGCAACCTTGCCATTCCTTTGGGCGCAACATCGGTGAATGTGACCTTTTCACAGCTTACGTCTGGTAATGGCTGGGCGGGGAACTATGGCATGCGATTTGTCGCGCCAACAATCACCACTGACACAACAAGTTCAGGTAGCATTCTTGCCGCATTAAACAACGGGACAAATTTCACTGCTCAAACTCTTGGTACTGGTGCTGAATCGGGTGATATTTTTGTCAATTCGCCCATTTTATGGGCAACAAATGCAAAACTCTCTCTTTCAGCGCATCGAAACATAGAAATCAATGCAGCTTTAAATGGCAGAATCGGAAAATTAGAATTAAATGCAGCTACTGCAATTACTGCAACAGCTAATGTCAATGTTGGTGAATTTAATTTAATCAGTGGTGCGTGGACTCAAAATAACGCTTCGTTACCTACCTTTTCAGCAACTGATTTTAGAATTACAGGCGGCACTTTCCTTCGGGTTTTAGGTGGCGATGGTTTAACAACAAACACACCCTATCAATTAACTGATGTTTATGGTTTGCAAGGAATGAAAGGATTTTTATCGAGTTCATCTTCTCTTGCAAATGATATTGACGCGTCTGGAACATCAGGTTGGAATTTAAACGCTGGCATTTATGAAGGCTTTGCACCAATTGGAAATTTAACAACACCATTTGCTGGGAAATTTGATGGCTTAAGTCACGCGATTGGAGGCTTAACGATTAACCGTCCAACGACTGATTTTGTTGGGTTGTTTGGTGATACATCTGGTTCAACCATTCAAAATGTGGGGCTAACAGGTGGTTCTGTTCATGGGTATCATGCAGTTGGTGGGTTGATAGGCTATAATGACAACAATGCAGTAGTAAATAATAGCTACAGCACCATGTCAGTTTCTGCACACGATGCTGTTGGAGGGCTGATTGGAGATAATTATGTAGGATCGATTTTAAGTAACAGTTACAGCACAGGGACGGTTTTCGGGTTAGACGGAGCTGGAGGATTAGTTGGTGGTAACTGGGGAACCGTGAGTGCCAGTTACAGTGCAGCGGCAGTTTCAGGAACCAATACGCTCGGTGGACTAGCGGGGCAAAATATAGATGGAACGATAACTAACAGTTACAGCACTGGTAACGTTACAGGGACTGGTGTTTATATTGGTGGCTTGCTTGGTATTAATGCGAATGGAACCGTGAGTAAAAGTTACAGCACGGGCGCAGTGAGTGGTTCGTCTTCAGTTGGTGGACTAGTTGGATATAGCGAATTTGTTAACTCTGTAATAACTAACAGTTATAGCTCAGGCGTCGTCACTGGTAGTGGAGGGGGCTTGGTTGGCTCTAAAGATAATACCAATAACACAATTACTAACAGTTTTTGGGATAAAACAATAAATTCAAACGCAAGCCTTGATAACGGATTAGGCACAGGTTTAACCACCGCGCAAATGCAAACTCGCACCAGTTTCACTGGTTTTGATTTTGCTAACACTTGGACAAATGGCGGTCTTAATGGAGCAACGCCAAGTTATCCACATCTTTTATGGCAAGGTTTAGACAAACAAACCATTTCAGGCACTGTCGCGACATTGGCAAACAAAACGTTGGATTATGCGGTAAATGGTGTCATACGTGGCAGTGTTACAACCGATGCAAGCGGCAATTTTTCTGTCAATTCTTGGGTTGGAAAAGGAAATTTATTACTTTGGCTTTCAGGTGATACAAACAAAGCCGCCACGCTTGCAGAGGATTCGCACCTTACAGGACTAACACTTGAACCGAATACAATTTACGGACACGTTGACCTTGATACCGATACGTTGAAATCTGCAAAAGGAAGTTTAACGGACGCAGATATTCCGTTTAGTTTTACTTCTTCTGTCCTTACGCCGACCGTTGGCATTTTAAAAGCCAACAATGACATCATTCTCAATAATTCCATTACGACAAATGGCAGCAATGTTTCGTTAAAAGCAGGTAAATCCGTTTTATTACACTCATCAAGTATTTCTAGCAATGGTGGCAACATTGAAATTATTGCCAACGAAACTTCTGCAAATGGCATTCTCAATTCGCACCGTGATTCAGGTAAAGCGGTGATTCAAATGCAAGCAGGTTCAAATCTCGATGCGGGTTTAGGCGTGGGTGGCGTGGCAATTATGCTGCGTAAAAGGGAAAACGATACACCAAATCATGCAGGGGCGATTACGCTTACAACTGTCACGGGCGGCAATGTCAACATCGACAACTCGGGAATTTATAACGCAACTGACATAGGTTCGGGTAATGTGGAGTTGAATGGTGTGATTTCGACTAATAGCGCAACTTCAACAGATAAAAGCCTTTCTATTTCCAGTACGCACGATATTAGTGTGAACGCCTATTTAAATACGGGAGTTGTTAAAGCTGGAGCTTCTGTTGGCAACGGTGGCAACCTTTCGCTAACCGCTGGCAATGATATTTTGCTGAATGTCACGGGGGAAAACTTGTTATCAACAGTTTATGCTGATGGAAATGGAACTACCACAGGTAATGCGGGAAATATCACCTTGCTTGCAAATCGCAACATCACGGGGGCAAACAGCGATATTTCGGCTAGTGCAATCAAATATCAATACGGTAGCACAGGTGGTCATGGTGGTAACGTTTCGTTAACCGCAACAACGGGTTCTGTTTCAATTCACAATATCACAACGGACGCTTTTCAAAATGATACAGGTGGCACGATTGGTCGAGGTGGTGATGTGTCGATTACGTCAGGAACAGATTTAAGTGTCAATGGTATTCACGCGCTTTCTTATGGGGCGACTTATAACTACGGAAATGCCACAACACTTAGCGGCGGGGGTAATGTTTTATTAGATGTGGGGCAAAATTTAACGATTCCAGCAAGTGGTTATATTAACACCCGAACTGTGAACCAAGGCACTTCAGCAGCAACCATTAACGACACATCAGGCTCCGTCACGCTGAAAGCGAAAGGCGATATTATTTTAAATAGCGGTAGTTCTGTTTTAACTAGTAATGATGCCGTTGTTTTGAATTCAGATTCGGATGCTACAAACGGTGGGGCGATTAGTTTAGTGGGGGCAAATTCCATCACAACAAACGGTGGCGCGATTACGTTAGGTGGTGGAGCAAATGCAACAGGTTATGCACAAGGCAATGCCACCAAAGTTCACGGTATTGAGTCAAATGCTACGCTAGATTCGGCTGGTGGTGATATTACTTTTAGAGGTAAAAGTTATGCTGGCAATGCTGTTACAGAATACATCGGCATTTGGTTACACGGGGCATCTTCAATAAATAGCGGTATTGGGACAATTACTCTTAATGGACTAAGTGTAGGAACAGGTAACTCAAATTCGCAAGGTCTGATTATTGATCCAAATGCGACCATCACGTCATCGAATACGACACCTCAAGCAATTTCCTTAACAGGTTCTCATACTGTTTCAAACACGTTTAACTCATTTGGACTTAATCAAGGGGGCATCGTTCAAGCAACTAATGGTGGAGGGATCACGTTGAATGGAACGGCAACGGGAAATAGCAATGCTGAAGGAATCGAGTTTTATGGAAGTGTTTTGGCAAACAGCGGTGCAATTACGCTGAACGGTAATGGATTGTTGAATGATATAAGGCTTTATCCGAATGCAACTGTGGGTTATAAAGCAGGTACTTCTGTAACAGCGTCTTCAAGCCACATCACGCTGAATGCTAACGTGCTAAATTTCACAGATACATCAAGTAAATTACAAAGTAGTGGCGAATTAACCATTCAACCTCAAACAGCAAACACTACCATTGGCATCGCAGGTGGCACAGGCACATTGCAACTTCCCGCGTCGTATTTTGCGACGAATTTTGTTGATGGTTTTTCAAATATCAACATCGGTAGTGCAACAACTGGCGCAATAACGTTAGGCGGAGCTTTAACTGTTCCAACGTCAGCAAATTTGACACTGCAAAATGCGGACAACATGGCGTTGAATGGCGCGTTAACATTGGCAACAGGCAAAACACTCACTCTAAATTCAACAGGAAATGTCATGCAAACTGCGCCGATTACAGCAACGAATTTATTGCTTTTAGGTGCGGGAAATTACGCTCTAACCAATGTCAATAACGTGATTTCAACTCTTGCCGCAAACGGAGTGGGGAATCTTAGTTTTGTAAATTCGACCGCTTTTGCTATCGATTCTATTGCGGGAACAAATGGCATTAACGCCACAGGAACAATTGATATTTCCAGTTACAACGGTGATTTAAGTGTTAATCAGCCCGTTTTAACCACGAATGCAACGGCTGATGCGTTGAAATTAAACGCTGGCTCAATTGAAACTACCACCACAACTGCAAACATTCTTGTTGGTGCAAGTGGTGGTTTTTCTGTTGGTGTGGGCGGTATTGCAAAATTCTTCACGGGTTCAATAACAGGTAGCACAGGACTTTCGAGTTTAATTCCTGTTGGTCATTCGCGTTACAACAGTGATGAATCCGTTGCAAATTACACAGCCGCTATTTCACTTAGTGGTAACTACGCTATTTACCGTGAGCAACCCGTCTTGCATGTCACACCAAATGCCTCGACAAGCCATTATGGTGATTCAGTTGTTGCAATGTCTGGTGTTGCAAACAGTAGTGATTATATCAATGGAGATGCCGCTTCTGATTCGATAACAGGAACACCTGTTTTTACAACGACTGCGACAAATACAAGTCACGTTGGCACTTATGATATTGCCTATGCAAGTGGCTACAGCAGCGCAGTCGGTTATGGTTTTGCAGATGACACAATTAGCACGAATGAGCATAGCATTACCGCGCGAATCTTAACGCCAACACTTACCAATACCGCCGTCACAAAAACGTATGATGGCACAACTACCGTGCCTGTCGGATTTACGCCGACATATAGTTTTAGTGGTTATGCCACAGGGGATTCAGCGGCTATCTTAACGTATTCAGGTGCTGCTTATGATTCAAAAGATGTCACAACGGCAAGTAAAATTACAGTTTCAGGACTTGCATTGAGTTCGATTGCAGGTAACGGCTTAATCTCAGATTATGTTTTAGATGCAACGAGCAAAGATGTTTTAGCAACGATTACGCCTGCCACGCTCTCAATTTCTGCAACGGGGCAAAATAAAGTCTACGATCGCACAACCGCTGCAACGGTTTCGTTATCTGACAATCGCATTAGCGGGGATGTTTTAACAACAAGCTACGCAACGGCAAACTTTGTTGATCTAAATGTAGGTGTTGGAAAAACAATTAGCGTTTCAGGCATTTCATTAACAGGCACAGATGCAAGCAATTACACCTTCAATACAACTACAACGGCAAGTGCAGATATTACTGCAAAAGCATTAAGTATTACCGCTAACGCTGTGAGCAAAACTTACGGTGACATTGACCCCACATTAACTTACAGCGCAACAGGTTTAATTAGCGGGGATGCGCTGACAGGTGGTTTAACTCGCGCAAGTGGAGAAGATAAGGGCATTTACACCATTAGCAGCACGTTGGACAATCCGAACTATGCGATTGCTTATATGCCCGCAGATTTCACGATTACCGCCGCGACGCTTCAATTAGCGATTACCGCTGACAATAAAACGCGCGTGTATGGTGCGGTGGATCCAACTTTCACTGGTCAAATTACAGGACTACAAGGTAATGACACATCAGACTCAATTGGTTTGTCATTTAGCACGACAGCAACTCAATTTTCAAATGTGGGAGATTATTCAATTATTCCGACAATTACCAGCCAAAACTATGTTTTCAATGGCACAAATGGCATTTTAAGTATTACGCCTGCAAGCTTGACGTTAACGGGATTAAGTGCAAGTAACAAAGTCTATGATGCAACGACAAGTGCTGTGTTATCAGGTGGTACGTTAACGGGCATTTTAAATTCCGATGCTGTTGCCTTAGCGAGTGCGCTAGTCGGTCAATTCGCTGATAAAAATGTGGGCGTGGACAAAAACGTCACGATTTCAAACTACGGTTTAACAGGTGCAAAAGCCTCGAATTACACATTAGCTGAACCGACTGGTATCGTGGCGAGCATTACACCTGCAACATTGACTGTTAGCGTAGTAGGTAACAGTAAGGTTTATGACGCTTCAACGAGTGCAACCGTTAATTTGGCTGATGACAGAATCAACGGTGATGATTTAGCGACTAGCTACACGTCAGCCGTTTTTGCAGATAAAAATGTTGGCACCGCGAAAACTATCACTGTGAGCGGCATTGATGTCACGGGAACAGATGCAAGCAATTACACATTCAATACAACTGCAACGGCAAGTGCAGACATTACGAAAGCGGCATTGAGCATTACGGCTAACGCATTAAGTAAAACCTACGGCACATCTGACCCAACCTTGACGTACACAGAAAGTGGCTTACTCAGTGGCGATACGCTGACAGGCAGCTTAACTCGTGAGGTTGGTGAAAATGTAGGGACTTATGCGATTGGATTAGGCACACTTGCGAATTCAAATTATGAAATCAGTTTGGTCAGTAACAATGCAGCGTTAAGTATCACGCCAGCAAGTTTGTCGATTATAAATTTAAGCGCGGCAAACAAAATTTATGATGCGACAACGACGGCAACGTTAAGCGGCGCAACGTTAGCAGGGATTTTAAATTCAGATGACGTGGCGTTGAGTAGTGGTTTAACAGGAACGTTTGCAGATAAAAATGTTGGTACGGCAAAAGTCGTAACTGTTTCAAATTACGCGCTTGAAGGCACAAAGGCAGGCAATTACACGCTTGTTGCACCTGCTGATTTAACGGCAGACATTACGAAAGCGGCATTGAGCATTACGGCTAACGCATTAAGTAAAACCTATGGCACAACTGAGCCAACGCTGACGTACACAGCAAACGGTTTATTTTCAGGCGACACATTGACGGGAAGTTTAAGTCGCGAAGCAGGTGAAAATGTTGGAACGTATGCAGTTTCCAGTACGCTGACTAATTCAAATTATGAAATTAATTATCTACCTGCAAGTTTTACGATTGAAAAATCAGCAGCCCAGATTGCAGCTGAGCAACAAGCGGCGGCAGACGCTCAAGCTGCCGCCGATGCCAAAGCAGCAGCTGATGCAAAAGCGGTAGCTGATGCAAAAGCCGCTGCTGAAAAATTAGCCGCCGAAGAAAAAGCTAAACTTGAAGCGGAAAAATTGGCTGCCGAAGAAAAAGCGAAAGCGGATGCTGAAAAATTAGCCGCCGAAGAAAAAGCTAAACTTGAAGCGGAAAAATTGGCTGCCGAAGAAAAAGCGAAAGCGGATGCTGAAAAATTAGCCGCCGAGGAAAAAGCTAAACTTGAAGCGG
>JAQTOT010000106.1 GCA_028713145.1 Methylococcales bacterium | reverse complement strand
CCACTAATCGAAAGAGCAAGCTCTTTCTCATCGTTCGACTTGCATGTGTTAAGCATACCGCCAGCGTTCAATCTGAGCCATGATCAAACTCTTCAGTTTAAATCAGTTTTTGCAACTCTAAAATGAGTTGCCAATTTTGGCTCGACTAGAATTAACTGACAATTTAAAAATTGCCGTGTAGTTTCTTAATCGATTATCTTGTTTGTCACTCGACAATCTCACAAGCACCCACACAAATTATTTTGATTTAAGTTTTTAAAGAGCTTTTGTTTTTCGTCTTAGCTGCGTTGCCGTAGCTGAGTTTTAAAATTATAGCGTTTTTTTTTAGTTTGTCAAAAGTTTTTTGAAATTATTTTTAATTTTTTTCATTATTCGCGACTTTTATCAAAAAACCTTCCTTCGTATAACATCCTAAAACTGCCGTTGCAGTTATGTTTATACGCGCAAACTGCCCCGTAAATTTGGCAGGAATTTTTGCACGAATTTTGTGAATACTAGTGTTACTCTCGCGGGTAAATTCTAACGGTTCATCTTTAATTGTTAGTTTTATCGTATCTGGATTTGTCCAAACGGATAACGAAAACGACAAATCAGACTCTGGTGCAACTTCAATTTTTTCTGGCTCCTGATAAACAGGTAAACTGAAATCATGAATTTTTGGTTTTTTACAAAGCTCTTCTACTTCCCCCGCAGAATAAGCATAACAATTAACACCAGAACCTAATAACACAACAGCTACTACCACTTTCAAAAAATCACTAGATCGCATTTTAATTACTCCGAAAATTGTCAAATTATTTTACTTCAGGAACCGCTGAAACAGTTGCAGCACTTTCTGCTGCTTGCTTTGCTAACAAACTTTCTTGCTTATGCCCCTCGCCATAAACTGTCATCGCAATCATAAACGCAACAATAGAAATTGACGAAATCAAAAAACGTGTCGGCTCTTTCATAAAAAATAACGCCCATTTAGGCTTAATCATGCCAACAACAAAAAATAATAACGTGTACGAAAACAAATGGAACGAAACTAAAACCATGATCAAAATCCCAGAATTGGTGTTTAAATAATTTTGACATATTATAAGTACGTCATTATTTACTAACCAAACTATATTTATGCCTTCATTTGATATTATTTCTGAATTCGATCCACACGAAGCTAAAAATGCCGTTGATCAAGCCAATAAAGAAGTCACCACCCGTTTTGACTTTAAAGGCACAGATTCTGTTTTTGAATTAAACGATACAACGATTGTGATGATTTCGCAGTCCACTTTTCAACTGCAACAAATGTTTAGTGTGTTGTGTTCAAAACTGACCAAACGCGGCATCGACATTGCCTGCATGGAAGTAAAAGATGCAAAAGGCAGTGGAAAATTGATGCGCCAAGAAATTTTGCTTAAACAAGGCATCGAATCCACGCTTGCAAAAAAAATTGTCAAATTGATTAAAGACAATAAATTGAAAGTACAAGCCGCCATTCAAGGTGAAAAACTGCGCGTGACGGGAAAAAACCGTGATGATTTACAAGCGACTATTCAGTTTTTACGCGCGGCAAATTTAGAACAGCCAGTGCAATTCGACAACTTCCGCGATTAAAACATATAACTCCACGTTGCAGATAACGCGCCTTCGCGTGGCAATTGATAACCGTTCACGTCATCGTGAACGGGCTGCAACCATTCAAAGCTGACTCGATTTCCTTGCAAGCTGCCGTCTGGCATTGAAGCATTTATGCCAAAACCCACGTCAACAAAACGCCCACCATAACTATTTGGGAAATCCATCGCGCCAATTTGATGATAAACACCCTTGTATGAACCATTTAACGCACCTTGCAAGGTATAAACACCGCGTATCGATGTGGCTAGCCAATTTGTCCAACTATAACTGCCCCAACCTGTTGTTTGAAAAATATCACCTAACGCAAAACCTGATTTATTATGCGATTCCAAACGTTTTGTACCATTCAATTGTGCGCCAAATGACCACTCATCAATGTTTGCCGTGTACGTTACTGTAGGTTTGAAATCCCACGTTCCGCTACCAAGCTGCATTCCGTAATGGATAAAACCTAAATCTTGTTGATGCGTATCGCGCAATTGCATCGCTGAATCGCCTGTTGGTGCGCTAATTCCCAAACCCACATTCAATTGCTGATTTGAAAACTTGAGTACATTAAATAGCGCGTACATTCCTGTATCGCCCACACCACCTGTTGTGTGTTCATGCCGAGAATGCGTGACCGCTGCACCCAATGGTGTCAGCATATTCAAATCTGCTGCTCCAGCAAGATCACGCATCGTCATGTGCATATCCATAAATTGTGGCATCAGCATCAACGTTAGCCAATCGGTCGGTGCGTACATCAAATCGAGCATGTGCATATTCATACTCATTTCTTGTGGTGTAACAAAACATTGTTTTAAAACAGGATCGCAACTTTGATTTAAAAGCGTTTTATCTAAAACAGGTGTTGTACCACCTTGCATTTGCCCTGCCTGATTTGCATACATATAACGATAACCAATCATTACATCGCCCGCATTTTGCAAAACGTGATCAAACATCACACCCGCTGGTGCGCCTGCACCATGATGGTGGTGAGAATGATGCGAATGTTCACTATGCGCGGAATTAGCAATTGATAACACAGCTAAATCGACATTGAGCGAGGCATTGACTAAATAACCATCGAAATCAGCGTAATTGCCTTCGCCGCCACCGCCTAATTTCAAACTTCCCGCGTGCGTGTAATACTCTGCGCCTGCTTGTAATTCCAAGCCTTTGGCGAATTTTTTAGTGACTGTCAAACCGCCACTTAACGCGCCATAACCTGATAAGCGGTAATCACTCGAATAATTTTTAGGGAATAATTTTGGATTGTACGAAGTGCGTTGGATATTTCCATCGTCATCAAATGTAATCGTGCTAGCGGCTTGTTTAGAAAGCAGATAAGGTGCGTAAAAATCCGCCGAATCTTGCGAATAATAACGAACTCGCGGCGTAAGCGACCAACCTTCACCAATCGGTTGAATCCAATCGCTTGAAATCGTGTGTGCGTTAATGCCCCAATCATCGTGATAAAAACGATAATCCAAATGCAACGCCGCATCGAGTGCGTCAATGTGCTGAACAAAGCGTAAATTCTCCGTCCATTGATTACGCTGCTCTGGACGTTGTTCTAAAAATGGCAACAATTTTGCGTCAATTTTTCCTTCTGCATCGGCTTTTTTAGTTGGATCAACAAATAAAATTTCGACCACTTTATACGGATTCGACATATAACCGCTGCTGGCGGTGTAGCTGATACTGCCTTCAATTAACGCCGATTTATTCAGAATTTGCGTCAACCCCAAACTACCTGTCCAATCATCTTTTGAACCTGTGACGATTTTCACACCATTTTTTAGCGTTTGAACGCGCGTGCCAAATGTCGAGGTTTCAATATATGGCGACGCATCATGATCAAGCATTGAGTTTGTTTCGCTTGCCGTGTAACTTGCACCTAAATTTACGCTGGTTAATTTCTGATTAAAATCGAGCCGCAGACCAACATTACCAAAAACCGATTCGTAATCAGGCTCAACGGATGTTCCCGCCCCAGCATCCAAACTCGCTTCGTCCCAATCGTAACCAATTCGCACATCACCTTGTTTTCGTGTTTCAGGTGACGCGGTTGACAATGTGTGAACAAGTTGATTATTCGCGCTATATTTCTGCGTTTTTGCGTTGAATTGCAGCGGATTAAATTGTTTATCCACATATAAATTAGATGGCTGCAAATACGGCGACGCACCGCTAATGGTTTTGGCACGAGTTTTACTTTCACGATTTGGATTAAATGCAAGCGGTGCTGTCGTCATTGGCGTTGCGCCACTCCAAGTATCTTGCGTGTAATTAAAGGCTAAACGCACTCGATCAGATAGTTTTAAACGCATTCCGCTTTGCAAGCTATCAACTTCAATCGGTTTAAATGCACTTTTGGTCGTAAATAAATTTCGTGCGCCGTCTTCATAATGTCCATATTGAAAATAGGCTTCTTCGTCGCTAGCAAAAACAGTTGTTAAAGGTAACGCTAGCGCAGCGGCGGTTAAAAGATTTAATGCTTTGGATTTAGTAACAGCCACAACCACCTCCTGCTGCTTCGCCACCGCCTGATGCAGCTTCACGACTACCATATTGGTGTGAACGCAAGCTACTTTGTAATGGGGATGGGACTAAATTCATCTGTGATTTCGCAAGCGTACCGCGCTCCCAAGGTGAAACGCTGCTACACCCTGATAAAATTAGCAAACAAAAAAAAGCCCCACATTAACGGAGGGCTAAGAGATTTTTTTTAAACATCGTTTTATTTTTCTGCCAATAATTTCACAATTTGTTGTTTTAATTCGTCGGTCTCCCCCGCACGAAAACCTTGATGGGTATAACGAATCACACCGTGTTTATCAATCAAATAAGAACTTGGCATCGCCTGCACTTCAAAACTTTTCGCGCATTGCTCACCACCGTGATTTGCAATCGTAAAATGTGAAGGGTGATGCCCTAAAAATGCGAGTGCATCATCAACTTGTTCGTCCAAATTCACGCCAACAATATGCAAACCTTGCTCACCGAATTCATGCGTAAGTTGATTTAAAAATGGAAACGATTGCATACACGACGTACACCACGATGCCCAAAAATCCACATACAACACTTTTCCCGTATATTCATGAAAATGCACAGGTGTGTTATTAAGCGAAGTTAGCACGCAATCGGGCGAATTCTCACCCATCGCGGTCGCATGAGAATTTGAGAAAATCAGAGTCGAAACTAAAAATAAAAACGTTTTCATGCACTAAAAACTATTGCAGCTGGTTAATGCTGGTTTCCGTATGTTCACCACCATTTTCACAATGATATTCAAAAGCATAACCCACTTTTCCTGCGCCATTTTTATTAACCAAAATCCGATAATTACCGCCACCTTGTAAAATTTCAACCCCACCACGGCTGGTTGGAATATTAGTCACAAAATTACCTTTCATAACTTGTGCGCTAAGTAGAGGCGTTGTAGTCGGTGTTGAAATTCTAAAATACATTCTGTCCGAATCTGCGCTACAAGACACCATAAAATAATCAACAGCAGTCACATCTTCACTTAAAACACCACCATCATCGTGTGCAAGAGAATTAAAAGATAAACCCATGAATAACAAAAAAATAAAACGTTTCATCTATCAACCTCGCGTTATTGGTCTTGTAAAAGTTGAAATGGTGAGGTTTTCGCTTCAACATTTTTGGTATTTAAACAACTGTATTCAAAATGATAAGGCAACGCTTTATTGGTTGAACTATTTACCAACACGTCGTAATTCCCACTGCCATTTTGCATATCTATTGCCACTCCCGTCGTATTTTTTGCTGTTGCAGCTTTAATCACTTGCGCGGTTAAATCGCCCGAAGGGGCTGAAAGCATTGCCTGCGTCGATGATGAAGTGACAGGTTTTATTACCGCTGTTTTGTTAATAAGTTTTACCACTAGGCTACTCGTATTGCCATTTTTGGCATCTTTCGCACAAGTAATGCTGTATTTTGCGGTTTTGTTATTGGCTAATGTTTTTTTGACTGATTCAATACCTGATTTTGTTAGCGTTGACGAACCTTTTGTAACGTTTCCTTTGGCGTTTAAACATTGATATTGCACGGCATAAGTTTGTGCTGTTTTTACGCTTAAATTTGTCCCGAATGTATCAAGTGTCAATGTGTATGCACCATTGCCACCTTTTAAAGTAATGTCTTTTTCTGTACCTGCTTCAATTGCTGAAACGGTTGATGTTAATTTTAGTTTCGTTAATTTCGCGTTAAAAAGTTGAGGAGGAATGGCAGGCGTTTCAACGACAGAATTATTTGCCTCGCCTTCAAACAATTTAAAATTCAAATGATCCGTATCACCCGCGCAGTTAATTTTAAAATAATCGGTCGCACCTTCTATTGCGGTTAAATTTTGTGTGCCTGAATCCAACGCTAATGCACTTTCAATTGCACTTAAAGCAATCAAAGATAAAAACGTTTTTTGAACTATTTTTTTCATAAGAAAATCCAAAAGAAATAACGGTTGTGTGTATTATCGCGCATTTTGAAAGGATTGTATTTTGAAAGTCAGCACGTTTTAAAAATTAAAACGTGCTGACTATTTTCATGGCGTAATCAATTACTGATTACGAAAGGCAAGCCTTTATTTTGAAGGCCAGTAAACTGCGCCGTTTGCGCCATTAGGGAATTTTGCAGTTGAAATTGGCAAGTATTTGTCAATGTCATTAGCATTTGGCTCAATGTAAACTGTGTCGTAATCAGTTTCATCAGTACAAGAAACTTTAGTAGATGTTACCGCTGGAGCTGTTGCCGTTGCTGCGCTTACTTCCCAACCTGGTTGTGTGCGATCAATAATTCCATTGTTCACAGCGATTTTTGCACCATCAAAACCTTTTGTGCCAGGTAAAGGATTTTTCACTAAATCACGATTTACAGTAAGACCAGGCCAATAAATTGCATCAGTTGCATTTGGCATAACATCTTGATCGTTAAATTTCGGTGTTGTTTTACCAATCCAAACATCGACTCGCGCGTCATCTGCATTATTTTTTGTACCTTTCAAGCACCAATCTGCAACGGCAACACGAATGACTAATTTTTTCGCACAAGAATCAGGTTTAAATTGAATTCCACTAATACCAAATGGAGCTAAACCTACTGTTGTATTCGTGCCTGTTGCTGGGTCAAATTTGAGTGTACTTTGTAATAAAGCAGGACCATTGAAAGGTGAGCTACCGCTCCAGCCTTGAAAACCACGAACTTTATTTTTTTCATCGTAGATTGCGATTGTATTGGCAAACATCGTTCCACCAGAAGTTACTGGATTGATTGCAATGGTTGATGCAACCGTATCTGTTGCACCAACAATGTGAGCAGCTAAATTCGCAATCGTAGCTTCTTCACCTGCTTTAGCAACAGTACCTTTACTGGCTCTAAATGTTACATCATTGATATTTGATGGATTAGGGAAGATGGTGCTAATAGCAATAACGTCCTTTTGAAACGCAACGCCGCCTTCAGGTGTGGCATTTGACGCACAACCGTGACCAATGTTCACAGCATTCCAAGTTTTCACTGTACCTTCGGTAATTTGATCTTTGAAGCCCGCATGAGCGTGGGCAAGTTGAGTAGTGCTAGCAAGTACAGCAACCGAAGCTAAAGTTTTCAATGTGTTATTCATGTTCTATCCTGAAAAAAATAATTATAAGTTAACGTCACACCGTAAATTTCAAAAATCTAAAGTGTTAGCTGCCTAACAGCAGAATATAAGCCAAGAAGATTTTTATTACACAACCAACTGAAATAAAAGATAAAAAATAGAAAAATAATGAAAAGTTAGTAAAAATGAGAATTTTAAAATGCGTGATATGACGTAAAAATGTGTGATATGACACACTTTCACAAAGAAGATTTAACTCAAAATACAAAAATTAAAAAACGAGTCTTCAAAAACCAAAAAACCCAGCACAAGTGCTGGGTTTTCTGAAAGCTCTAAAAGCTAATGTTTAAGTCAATCTTATAAAGAGATTGAGCTAGAAACTTTTTGTTTTGTACCGTCTTGGTCATCGATGCAACCAGTCAAGCCAACAATCATTAACGCTAAAGCTAATACAGAAGCTAATTTTTTCATTGTAAAATCCTCCAAGTTGTTTTTAATTATATTTTCGCGCCAATTTCTAAGCACGGGCAATTTATACCATGACTATTTTGCCAATGCAATAACAAAACAACTCAACAATTTTGGCAAATTTATAGCACGTTAATATCATCAGGTAAGTCAATTTGAACAGACTTATTCATCCACCGTGCGGTACCAATGATTGACCAAGCTCCCGCTAGGTTTTTATGCAATAAATCCTGCTCCCAAACATCGGGTGCATTGATTTTTTTCATCTGAATATGAAACGTCGTTTTATTCAAATCTAGCCCTAAATTCAGTCCATAAAATGCAATCACTTTGGTCATCAATTTTTTCAAACGCCAATTATCGATGTTTGGTGTCACGGCAATATTTGCCCACATCGAATGGACTCGTCCCCAATTCGGCGCAAGCAACCTGCCCTGCTCATTCACAAATGGCAACCATTTTTCTTGACCATTTTCATCGGTGTAAGTAATTGCCAAAATATGGTCGTACCCTGAAAAATGATCATGCAAATACAAGGCGTGAGGCACAATTCCTACAAACGTCGTTGACCATAACACAATCGCATCGCTTGCTTGTGCCAATGGCGTAAGCAATGGATTATGCAACTTGAAACGATAAATTAAACCAAAATGAATCGTGCTATTGAGTTGTAAAATCAAAAATAACGACAAAATTTTAATAAATTTGCGCGTAAAAGATTTCGGCTTTTTTGAAAACGATTGTTCAAATAATTTCGTGTACCAAGTGGTATTTTCAAGTGGCTTTGCAACCAAACAATCCACATCACAACGCACGCGATTATCTGCAATAGCGCGATATTTTTTCTCTGCAATAGTGCGAATAATTGGCAAGGCAAGCAAAACACCAATCGGTTTTAAATAACCCATTTTTTGCAGAATCTGAGCATAAGTTTGAACACCCGCATACACATTTCCCTTTTTATCCACCGCGTATAAATCAGTTAAAAGTGTTTCTAAACCCATTGATGCAATCGCAGAATTATTTGCCGCATTATCTTGAGCATTTTTAAAATCAATGCGTTTGAAAATATCAAAATGATTCAAAATCAAAACAGTACGATTACAAAGTGGGCATTCTTTATCATAAAAAACAGTTAAAATGGGGTCTTTTGCCACAACAAAATTACCAATCGCCCTCCACCACGCAAATGGAATCATCAACAAGTAAAAACATAACATTCCCAATCCAAACGGATAAATGTTGAATGAAAGCGTAATGCCCAAATGTAACGACATTCCAATCAATAAGTAAGCGATTCGTGCGCGACGATGCCAAAAGAAAAATGGAAATGAAAATTGGAAAACCAAAATGGTGTAACTAAACGTATTTTCAAACCATTTTTGATTGAGAAGGAATGAAAAATCTAATGCAGAAACGTAATAAGGTTGGGTTGCAGGAAGCCACGTTCCCAAACCATTTCGCCAATGCGGAGCAAACATTTTATGAACAGCAGAATCAAAATAGAGAAAACCTAAACAAATCGCGACAGGGATTAAATAAGCAAGCGCGGTAACTGTTTGTTTTTGATAATAACTGTCATGTTTGAAAGGATTGCTCAGTTTGTAACGCAAATTATCAAGCGAAAAAGCCCGATCGGCTGGCATAAAAAGTAGAAAAAATCCCGCACCAATCATGAAGGTATCAAAACCGCCGTCGAAATCGCGTTGCATCGGCGTGAAATTCACAAACAAAATCCACAAAGCGTAATTCAAAAGCATTGTTGTTTGATAGCGATAGCCTAATGTGACACAAGCAGCAACGATTGCCCACAATCCTAAAAATGCGGAAATCATAGGAAATTCCACGTCTAAATATGGAATGGGATCAAAAATTAAATGGTTGAAATAAAGCAAAAAACAAATTTCTTGCAACGCAATTAAGCCGTAACCAATACGAA
>JAQTOT010000248.1 GCA_028713145.1 Methylococcales bacterium | reverse complement strand
AACAATAAAAACCGCCTTGTTATCGGCAGTTTGATTCAATTACGGATTAAGCAAAAAGCATTACCTAAATCAGCAAGTTATTTATACTGGTAAGCAGAAAAGATGCTGCCATCAGTACCCCCCCCGCATTATAAATACGTCTGTTAATTAACATAATTAACACTTCCAGCAATGTCCGTTCGCATTTGTATACTCGGCAAAGGATAAAGTGTTGCTTTTTCCTCCCCAATATCAACAACAGCTTGTTTTGCCTTAACTTCTTTCTTCAATGGTGTTGCTTTTTACCTATAATGGGTGTTGATTGATACACAGTACATTGAAAGGAAAATACATTATGAAAAAATTAGTTGTGGGTTTGGTGTTAGTTTTTGTGTCGTGTTCAAGTTATGCGTTAAGTGAAGAAGAACAGGGCAATAAAGATTGCATGGAATTAGCATCGAGAATTGTTGCTGGAAATCCTAAGAAAAAGCCATCTAACATCATAGATGTTGCACAAATTTTCACATGGAGAGCCTCTTGCGTCGGTGAAGTTCCAGTAAAAATGAAAAAAGCATTGGGCAACGTAAAAAATCTATGTCGGGCAAATGCCAATACACCTTCAGGGGACAAAAAGGGTATTTTTTATTGGGAGATGGCAAATGGTCAAAAGTCATCAATCGGATTTGAATGGTGTGAAACTGAATTTGAATTATAGTCAAAGATGCTGAATGTAATTGCGTACAGCTTGTTCATCTTTGCCAACAGTCGAAACGTAATATCCTCTTGCCAAAAAATTCTGCTCATAAGTAGAAAAATGCTCCTCGAATTAGTATCTATTCGGTATTACGCGCTTGATTCCTAACGGCATCAAGCATGACCTTCGCCCTGTTAAACTCATCGACAAAACTATTATCGCCGTGTCTATCGGGGTGTGTTTTTTGTATTACCGCCTTCAATTGCCTTGCTACATTTTCGCGCGAACGATTCACTTGAAACTTTGAGTTAGTCCCTCTAATCAAACAATCCGCAGCCCATAGCGCATCGATGACAGATTTTTTTAACTCATTTTTTTGGGTTTGGTGCGGCAATTCAAAGTGATTAACAAATTTCTCGCATTTCAATGAACCTTCAACCAACCGTTTTTGTTTTACAACCTTTACCAAACCTGCTTTCGATAAGTCGCGCATAGTTCGTTCGATTTGTTTGATGGACGGGCGCGAAACCCCGCTGAGAGTATCCAAAAAGTTAATAATATCGAAACAAGTCATGGGCGGATAAAACTCAACAGACAAGCTACGAACATCGTCGCCCCAATCGTTCATATCCAAAATGCTTAATAGCAATTTCCTATTTTCAGTAAGTTTCACGCTTTCAAATTGTTGGTTGTTATAACCACTCGAAAGGATACAACTAGCGGCTGGTGATTCATTTGCGGAGCGATGCAATAATAATTCTTTGCTGTTATTCATGAAATGCCTCGTTGTTTGATTTTGATACCGCGTAACCATGCAACTCTAACCATGCTTTGCGCTCGTTCCATCTGATATACGCCCAGCCATCCTTATAGCCTCGCAAACGTCCAAGCTCTTTGAAGTCATCTAGCGTTTTGCATCTTGATTGTTCTAAGAACTTTATACGTTTGGCGCGTAAATTAGCCACAATCGACGGTGTGAGTTCAATCATATCAACGTCAGTCTGTTTTGTTTCCCTCGTCTCTACGGGCGTTTTCGCACCACATTCGGGGCATTCATTCGGATACCGTGCTTTCGAGTAAGCCGCAAAACATTCATCACAAGTATGAACTACTGACGTTTCCTCGCGGGGCTTCTTCGCTTTACCGTTCAATGTCCATTCACGGGCATCATCGACAAAACCGTGTTCGTAGGTCAGCCCCGCACAATCCAATATCACGCAATCAGTTTTTGATTCATGTGGACGCATGACACGTCCAACAGCTTGCAGGTAAATAGTGAGTGATTTTGTCGGACGGGCAAGAATGCAACAACTAGCAGCGGGAACGTCTAAGCCTTCAACGAACAATCCCATATTTGAAAGTACGGTGAATTGTCCGTCGCGCCACTCGTTTAGAGTTCTATCGCGTATATCGGCTGGAGTGGTTGCATCGAGGTGTTTGGCTGAAATTCCCATGCTCACAAATTCAACTACGATGTTTTTCGAGTGTTCAACTGACGATACGAACACAATAGTTTTACGGTCTGGTGCTGACGTTACCCAATGCTTAACGATGTTGGCTGTGATTTCCTTCGTGTCCATCAACTTTGCAGTTTGCGTGGCATCGTAATCGCCTTTCGATTTCTTAACGCCTCGCATATCTGGGATAAATGGCGCGAAAACACGCGGCTTAACTAAATGTCCTTCGCCAATCAATTGTGCCATTGGTATGACTTGCACAATGTCCCCGTAGATTTCCCCTAAACCATGTCCATCTAACCGTATTGGCGTTGCTGTCAGTCCGATAATTACCGCGCCACTGTAAGCATCCACAATTTGCTTAAACGACGCGCTAACGCTCAAGTGACATTCATCGATGAT
>JAQTOT010000105.1 GCA_028713145.1 Methylococcales bacterium | reverse complement strand
CAGCTACCTCATAAAAAACTCAGTAGCCGTGAATTCCAAGTATTTATCGAACTTGCAAAAGGAAAACGTATTACAGACATTGCTCATGACATGTCGCGTAGCGTTAAAACGGCAAGCACATTTCGTTCTCGCGTAATGGAGAAAATGGGGATGCAAACAACAAGCGAAATTGTGCAATACGTCATCAAACACCAACTCTAAAACTATGCACGCAAGCAAAATAAAAATTTTAATTGTCGATGACAATCAACAGCTTCGGGATATGCTAACGCTTTCGTTTAGTCGAATTCCAAATTGTGACGTATTGAATGCGAAAAATGGTTCTGAAGCACTTAATCTCATTCGCACCGAAAGACCTAACATCGTTTTTTTAGACGTTATGATGCCTGGTGAGATTGATGGTTACGCGGTGTGCGAATTCGTCAAAACCTCATCCTTTAAAGACTGCTTTGTGGTGATTTTATCTGCCAGATCACACACAAGAGATAAAAATTATGGCTTTGCAATGGGAGCAGATAGATATGTCACCAAACCATTTAGTCCGTTAAAACTCATTGAAATTATTGATGAATGGAGATTACAACATCTCCCTCAAGCCTTTGAACAAAAACGAATTTTAATTGTTGATGATGAACCGTTGATGAGTGAAATGCTCAAAAAAATGCTTGAGCAAGATGAGCATGAGGTAATTTGTGCCATCGATGGCATTGAGGCCATTCGTATTTTTAAAGAACAACAAATCGATTTAGTCATCACTGACATTATGATGCCTGGCAAAGATGGCATTGAACTTATTTTTGAGATTTTAGAAGAAAAACCCAATACGCCAATTATTGGAATGTCGGGGAATTTATTTTTAGTCTCGTCGGATGTGAACGGCAATCCTGCTGAAATTTTGGGGATTAGTTGTGTTCTAAATAAACCTTTTTCACTGCAAGAATTAAAAATGGCAGTGGCTAAAAGTATCGCTAATTCAAAAGGAATCTAACGCCTAAAACTTGAAATGACATGGCGAAACCTTAACTTTCTCGCCACTTATCATCACTTTTTACAGAACAATTTTATGAAAAATATATTAGTCATTGATGATGAAAATATCACCCGCGCACTCATTCAAATTTGCTTAACCGACGCGGGTTATTTGGTCAAAGTCGCCGAAAGTGGCAAACAAGGACTCGATTTTTTTAAAGCAGAAAAGTTTGATTTAGTCATTACCGATATTTTGATGCCTGATAAAACAGGCGTAGAACTGATTCCCGAATTACTCGAAATTTACGCAGTTCCCATTATCGCCATTTCAGGCGGACGAAGAAAAACCTTTAATAGTGACCACATTTTAGAATCTGCTCAAACAAGCGGCGCGACCGTTACGCTTAAAAAGCCTGTTTCAAACACCGTGTTATGCCAAACGGTTAACAAACTACTCAGTTAAAGGGGCAACATAATGGAAGATGTCATTATCAAAAACGGTTTTGGATTCAAACTAAGCGAAGATAAACAAAAGTTATTTGCCTTTACCGTTCCAAGTGCTACCCCAATTGATATTTCCCCTTCAATGCTCAAAGAGCAACTCAAATACGAAAAATGCCCGTTATATGTTGACGATTTTTTGCTTGCTGAATTCGTCTCACGCTTTCAAACAAAAAAGGCAGATGAAGAATTCGAGCTTGAAGTTGGCTATGCTAAAGATGCTGTTTGTGAGATTCATCTTAACAAAGACAAAATGAAAGCCTCTTTGTGGCTAATTCCAAGTTTCAATGGTCAAAAAATTACCTTGCAAGATGTCAAAAACGAGCTAGCACAACAAGGTGTGACGTTTGGTCTTGTTTCGGATGACGTACTGTCTGAATTGGTGAATCGAGAAGAAGTGGATAATGTTGTGATTGCCGAAGGGGCTGAACCTGTTAATGGCGTGGATTCATACATTGTGAGTCTGCTACCTGAAGCCGCTGACAAAGTTCCTGTTATCCATAAAAGTGAAAAAAATGACGATAATGACGTGGTGGATTATCGTGAATTAGGCGACATTTTAGTTGTTCAAGAGGGGGATTTATTAGCTGAAAAATTGCCTGCAACAAAAGGTTTATCAGGCACAAATGTTTTAGGTGAATCCGTTGCCCAAAAAGAAGGACAAGATTTACCGTTATCTGTCGATTCAAAAAGCACTCGTTTAAATCCAGAAAATAAAAGTCAGCTTATTTCATCGATTACAGGACAACCTGTTATTACTGAAAGTGGCGCGTATGTTAGCCCTATTCTCCATCTTGATAGCATCGATTTATCAACAGGAAATGTGCGTTTTGATGGTTCAATTGTAGTCGCGAAAAATGTTGAAACAGGCATGAGCGTATTTGCATCCAAAGACATTGTGATAGAAGGCGACATTATCAATTCGAAAATAGAATGCTTGGGCGATCTTTTTGTCAAAGGCAACGTGATTGGCAATAGCCAATTGATGGTGAATGGCAAAGTTCAAGTCAAAAATGGCGCGCAAGGATGCCAAGAAACCGCGCCGTTATTGCTTACACCTCGCATTGTGGCACTAAGCAATGTTATTTTAGGTTTTGTTGAAAATTTTATTGTTGAATCAGACAGTAATATCGTCGTTGAACAATATGCGTTGAATTGCAATTTAATGGCTGAAAATATCGAAGTTGGTACAAAAAGTAGAAAAGCCTCCTCAATTGCAGGCGGCATAGCGTGGGCAACAAATCTTGTTAAAGCCCCTGTTTTAGGCAATTCATCGGCATTGCCAACTAAAATATGCGTGGGATTAAATCCCAGAATTCAATTAGCCATTGAAGAAACAGAAACTTTATTAGAAAGAAATAAGAAAAAACAAGATGATGTTCGCAATACCTTAACCTACCTTGAACAACATGAAACGCCCAGCAATGCAAAGAAAAAAATGCAACTGAATTTCATTTTAAGTGAGCTAGAGTCTGAGGCGAATGTCTACAATTTAGAGTTAAAAAATTACAAATCCGAAATGACATTTATTGAAAATCCTAAAATTATCGTCGGACAAAAAGTAAATCTAGGCACCACCGTTCAAATTCGCAAATCGTTTTGGAAGACCCAAGAACCTCTCGCGAAAGTCACTTTTTTCCCTGAAAAGGGCAGTATAAAACTTATCAAATACAAATCTTAGAAATTAACCGTCGTTTTGAATCCCTCTAACACTTAACTGGGCTAACGGTTCGTCTTGCAAAATTTCAATCAAACCTTCTTTGCTCAGTTCTAAAATCGCCAAAAATGTCACGACTACGCCGTGTTTGCCTTCTTTAACGGTGAATAAATGGGTAAAAAGCATTTCTTTCACCTCTGACAAGCACAGCAAAATAGCACTCATGCGTTCTCTCACCGACAACGGCTCTTTGATGATTTGATGATGTGCGGTTTGGACACTACGTTTTAAAACATCTTGCAACGCGCGAAGTAACTCATTTAGCGTTACGTCAGGTAAATTTTCGGGCAACGTCAAATCTGTCATTTCAACATCGGGCAAAAAGATTTCACGTTCTAATCGTGGTAATAAATCAATTTCCTGTGCGAGAGTTTTGATAATTTCGTAAGCCTGCAAACGGCGAATTAACGTGGCACGTGGGTCATCATCTTCGACTTCCACTTCACTTGGTCGCGGCAACAATAAACGCGATTTAATTTCAGCGAGCAACGCCGCCATGACCAAATAATCTGCCGCCAGTTCGATATTTAACGCTTCCATTAAGCGAATATATTCAACGTATTGCCGTGAAATTTGCGCGATTGGAATGTTTAAAATATCGACGTTTTGCTTGCGAATTAAATACAGCAACAAATCCAGTGGACCTTCAAAAGTATCAAGCAGCACTTCTAACGCATCGGGCGGAATGTATAAATCTTGCGGTAAATCATGAAAAGGTGCGCCGTTAATTGTTGCAATGGCTGTTGTTTCTTCGCTCAATTACAAACCTGCTAACGAAAAAAACCATTGTTCCAAAATATATTTTGGATAGCCTAAAAGCACACCTAACACGTTGAAATAAAGCATTGCCATCAAAATGATAAAACCAAAACGTTCGAGTTTGTTAAATTGCCACGCCCAATAACTCGACAACATTCCTGACAAAATTCGACTGCCATCAAGCGGTGGAATTGGCAACATATTGAGTAGCATCAAAATCAAGTTAATTGAAATACCCGCAACGCCTGAATAAATCAACGGCATGGCAATCGCTTCATTTCCAGAACCAAACGTTACACCAATTCGCGTCACCAATGCCCAACCAATTGCCATCAATAAATTTGAAGCTGGCCCTGCAAGCGCGACAATTGCCATATCCTGACGCGGCTTTTTAAAATATCTTGGGTCAACAGGCACTGGTTTTGCCCAACCAAAAATAAAGCCTGTTCCCGTTATGAGCAGCAAACCTGGCAAAATAATTGTACCGACTAAATCAACGTGTTTGAGCGGGTTTAGCGTCAAGCGTCCGAGCATCGATGCAGTGTTATCGCCATATTTTTTCGCCATCCAACCGTGTGCAACTTCATGCACCGTAATGGCAAAAATGACGGGCAAAATCCAAATCACAATCCGTTGGACTAACGTAAGATCATCTATCATGTTTAGTACATCCATTATTCCACCAACATTGGCGCAAGCCCTTTACCTTGGCGGACGATTTCACAATTGTTACCCGTGCAATCGATAATCGTTGTCGGGTCATATTCAACAACGCCGCCGTCGATAATTAAATCCACTAAATCATCCAAACGTTCACGAATTTCATACGGGTCGCTTAATGCGTCACTATCGGGCGGCAAAATTAACGTCGTCGTCATTAACGGTTCGCCAAGTTCATCGAGTAATTTTTGAGCAATCGCATTTTTCGGAATACAAATTCCAATCGTTTTTTTCTTTGGATGTTGCAACCGACGAGGCACTTCTTTGGTTGCTTCTAAAATAAAGGTGAACGCATCTGGTGTGAGGGATTTAATCAACCGAAATGCTTCGTTGCCAATTTTGGCAAAACTGGACACTTGCGTTAAATCTTTGCAAACCAAGGTGAAATTATGTTTGTCATCGAGTTGGCGAAGACGGCGAATTTTGTCTAGCGCATTTTTATCATCTAATTGACACGCGAGCGCGTAAGCCGAATCGGTTGGATAAACGATGACACCGCCGTTGCGAATTACTTCAATTGCACGATGAATCAAGCGAGTTTGCGGATTTTCTGGGTGGAGTTCGAGATAAAGTGCCATGATGTTAGCCTTGAGTAATCCAGCCGTTTTTAAGGGCAACATCTAAAAATGCCGCCACATCACCCGCTAATCCTGTCGTTTCAAAAAGCGTTTCTAAATCTGCAATAAGTTGTGCAAATGAGCGCGAGCCGTCACACAATTTCAAAATCTCAGCTGAACTTTGATTCAGTTCAACCATGCCTTCTGGATACAAAATAACAAATTTTTGTTGAGCGTCTTCCCATTGCAAACGATGCAGCGGAGAAAAAGAAATCGGTAAATCTGGGTGTAAAGTCATAACAATTCGATTAAGTTTAAAGTGAGATTGAAGGTGAGTCTTCGTAACGTCAGGTCACATTAAATTATCGCTCACGTTTACGCAACAAATCCTGCGGCGTTATCTGAGAAAAAATTTCAGGCGGCGTTAAACAATCAGGCACATATTTTTGCGTCCAAATAACCAATTGCTGCAAAACTGGCAATAAATCTGCACCTTTTTCCGTTAAAAAATACGCATACCGCGTGGGTCTGTCTTGATATGGCTCTTTAATCACAATGCCATTTTCTTCTAATTGCCGTAACCGACTAGCGAGAATGTTAGTTGGAATGCCCTCAGGTGAACTTTGAAAATCGCCGTATTTGCTTTTCCCCATGCACAAATCACGAACAATAACCAAACTCCATTTATCGCCAATTAACTCCAGCGCAATGGAAAGTGGGCATTTTGAACGATATTCTTCTGTTGTTTTTTTCATCAATTAAGTCAATTTTGAATTTGTAAAAATAGTTACTTGCAAAAAGCAAGTTTCAGTGCAATTATATAGCCACTTGTAAAAAACAAGTAACTGTC
The DNA here is from genome assembly GCA_028713145.1 of Methylococcales bacterium. Taxonomy (GTDB): domain Bacteria; phylum Pseudomonadota; class Gammaproteobacteria; order Methylococcales; family Methylomonadaceae; genus UBA10906. The sequence continues at coordinate 3,716 of JAQTOT010000105.1, read as the reverse complement.
ATTTCCACTATTTTTAGGAGCTTTGCATGAAACTGTATCATTTTCCGATTTCGCCCAATTCTCGTCGAGTTGTCGCCGTGTTACATCATTTAAATTTAGAGTGCGAATTACACCCGCTTGATTTAATGCAACGCGAACAAATGCAGCCTGAATTTTTAAATTTAAACCCCAATCACATGATTCCTACTTTGGTAGACGGCGATTTTGTATTATGGGAATCGAATGCCATCATGCAATATCTGTGTTCTAAAGCTCCGAATAATACGTTATTTCCCGTCAATCCGCGCATTCAAGCAGATATTGCACGTTGGCAATTTTGGCAAACAGGACATTTTGGCAGTGCTTGTGGCACTTTCATTTTTGAACATTTAATTAAGAAAATGCGTAATCTGGGCGAAGCCGATGCCGTAGAGTTGCTAAAAGGGGCAGAGAAATTCCGTCGTTTTGCCGATGTTTTAGAACAACATTTGAAAGGACGTGATTGGCTGGTGGGCGATACGGTGACACTTGCAGATTTTTCAGTAGGTTCGTTTTTAGATTTGGCGACGATGGCGAAATATCCAATGGACGGTTATGTTGAAATTCCACGTTGGTACAGCGCAATTGAGCAATTACCTGCGTGGCAAAGTTCTGCGCCAAAAAACTTCATGTAATTTTCGTTTTCACTCTCGTGGTCAATAAGGAGTTTTTATGTCTAATCATTCAGTTGTCATCGTCACAGGCGTGTCATCGGGTATCGGGCGAGTAGCCGCAAAAAAGTTTGCTCAACAAGGATGCCAAGTGTTTGGCACCGTGCGTAATATCGCCAAAGCACAGCCCATCGTTGGAGTAGAACTTGTTGAAATGGATGTTTGCGACGATGCTTCCGTTAAAAGCGCGATTGATTCCATTATCGGTAGAGCCAATCGAATCGATGTACTCGTCAATAACGCGGGATTCATGATGGTCGGCGCGGTGGAGGAAACATCGATTGATGAAGTGGCATCGCTGTTCAACACCAACGTGCTTGGCATCTTGCGTACAACAAAAGCAGTGCTTCCACACATGCGAGCGCAGGGGGCTGGAAGAATCGTTAATGTCAGTTCAGTGTTAGGCTTTTTGCCCGCACCTTATGCTGGTATTTATGCAGCTTCCAAGCACGCCGTTGAAGGTTTATCCGAATCACTAGACCATGAAGTGCGTCAGTTCGGCATTCGCGTGGTACTGGTCGAACCAGGTTTTACTAAAACCAATATAGATAACAACGCGCCACAGGCAACTTCTTTGATTTCGGCATACGACGACGAGCGTGGTCGCGTATCGCAAGCCGTTCAGAAGAATTTGAGTAAAGCACCTGAACCCGATGACGTTGCGAATACGATTGTCGAAGCGGCTTTGGGCAAATGGAAAATGCGCCGTCCTCCCAAAGGTCAGGCGGCATTATTGAGCAAATTACGCCGTTTCATGCCAGCAAGTCTTGTGGATTCAAGTTTAAGAAAGGATTTTGGATTAGGTTGAATTTTTAAAGCACATCCCCCTGCGGCTATCGCTGCTCCCCCTTCAAAGGGGGAAAACCATTGAGAGCTTTTTTATCTTTCGCCCCCTTTGAAGGGGGTGGCCTGAAAGGCTGGGGGATGTGCTTTAAATTCATCAATTTCACAACAACGTCTATATGGAATTATCAATGGCTACCAATACATTTCGTTTGTTCACGCTTGGGGCGTATTTGTTCTTGTTAATGGGATGTTCTCATCAAGAACCTGAAACCAAATCAACAATCCGCCCCGTCAAAGTCTTTCGAGTCGGCTATAACCATTTAGAAAGTGCGACCTCTTACGCTGGCGAAGTACGCCCCCGTTTTGAAACAACCTTATCGTTTCGTGTGGCGGGCAAAATTATCGCTAGACCTGTTGAGGTTGGGGATTTTGTTAAAAAAGGACAAGTGTTAGCAAAATTGGATGTCAGCGATTTTCAACTTGCAGTGCAAGCACTGCAAGCGCAAATTAAATCTGCCGTTGCCGATAGGGATTTTGCCAAAGAAGATTTGAATCGTTACCGCGAACTGTTGACGCAAAAAGTAATTAGCCCACCCGATTTTGACCGTCATCAAACGGTATATACCAACGCCCAAGAACGTGTCGCCGCACTCGAAGCCCAGCTAAAACAAACCATTAACCAATTGCAATACACCGAATTAGCCGCCGACCGTGATGGGGTTGTCACGACGTTAGCGGTTGAAAAAGGACAAGTGGTTGCCGCTGGTCAGCCTGTAGTCAAATTGGCGCAACTCGATGAAAAAGAAATTCACTTCGACATTCCAGAACAGCGCGTCGCGGACATAAAAACTGAACAGCAAGTCGATGTCACTTTGTGGTCAGATGATAAGCAAAAATTGAAGGCAAAGATTCGTGAAATCAGTGCAACGGCGGATTCAGCCAGCCGTACTTATCGCGCAAAAGCCACGTTGCTAGATGGACAAGAACAGGCACGTTTGGGCATGACTGCAACGGTGTGGGTTGCGTCGGATAATAACAACAACCAAATTATTGCGCCACTTTCAGCCATCTTCACGTCTCAAGACCAACCCACGCAACAAAAAGTGTGGTTAGTCGATGAAGCCAATCAAAAGGTGAATGCCGTTCCCGTGCAAATCGGTGTCGCATTGGCAGATGAATTGACGACCGTGACAGGACTTAACGCAGGACAACTCATCGTGAGTGCAGGTGTGCAACGTCTCAAAGACGGTCAAACTGTTCGTTTACCCGAACAAAAAACGCTTGTTTCAGGTGTTCAGCCATGAAAGATTTTAATTTAAGCGAATGGGCGTTGGCGCATCGCGCTTTTACGGGATTTGTGATGGTGTTGCTGTTGTTAGGCGGTATTTTTGCTTATTTCACCTTAGAACAGCGCGAAGACCCGAAATTTACCTTTCGGGTGATGGTTATTAAAACGTTATATCCTGGTGCAACGGCATTGGAAGTTGAAAACCAAGTCACCGACAGATTGGAGAAAAAACTGCAAGAATTGCCCAGTTTGGATTATTTGCGTAGCTATTCAAAATCGGGGGAATCGGTGATTTTTGTTACGCCACGCGAAGATATTTCTGCCGACCAAATTGCAGGACTTTGGTATCAAGTGCGTAAGAAAATTTCGGATATTCAAATCACCCTGCCAGCGGGTGTCGTTGGGCCTTTTTTTAATGACGAATTCGGCGATACCTACAGTTTGCTGTATGCCTTTTCGGGCGAAGGCTTTAATTATGCTGAACTCAAAGAAGTCGTGGATTCTGCAAGGCAACAACTGTTGCGCGTAAAAGATGTTGAAAAAATTGACCTCATCGGTGTGCAGGACGAAAAAATTTATGTGGAATTTTCCGATAAAAAGCTCGCTGAATTGGGTTTGGATGTGGCAACGGTGGCGCAGATTCTACAAACTCAAAACAATATGGTTCCCGCAGGCACGTTGATTACGCCGCATCAAAATTTGCCAATTCGTCTAACGGGTTCGTTTGATTCGGTCAGCGCGGTGGCAAATCTTCCTGTGCGTGTTGAAGGACGTACGTTTAAAGTCAGTGATTTTGCTAACGTCAGTCGCGGTTATGTTGACCCCGCTGAATTCAAAATGCGCTTCAATGGCAAGGATGTCATCGGTTTAGGCGTGACCATGAATCAAAATGGCGACGTGTTGGCATTGGGCAAATCGCTGGAAAGTGCCATGACCCAAATTGAAGCGAATTT
>JAQTOT010000104.1 GCA_028713145.1 Methylococcales bacterium | reverse complement strand
CACCGCCCGCAACATTTCGCACGCTAATTTGTCCCTTCATACTGTTTTCTATAATCATTTTAGACATATAAAGCCCGATGCCCGTGCCGTTTTCTTTGGTTGAAAAATACGGTTCAAAAAGGCGCGATATAATTTTTTCATCAATGCCCCCGCCACTATCGGTGACGGTAACTTTTGCCAAGTGATTTGATTCTCGCAACGATATGATAATTCTTCCACCATTTTCATAGTGAGCCAAAATGGCATCTCTTGCATTTGTCAGTAAATTGAGTAGCACTTGTGCATATTCGTTTGGAAACCCATTTATTTTAATATCTTCAGGTGCATCGATAATTAACGCTACACAGTGCGACGTGAAACTTGCTTCAACAAGCATTACCGCATCTTGAATTGAATTTTTTAAACTGAACATTTCTTTGTCTTTATTCGGACTAAAGAAATGACGAAAATCATTGATGGTTTGGGACATATTTTCAATATATCGCCGCCCTTCGACGCATTGCGTGTCTAAATACTCAGCGGTTAATTCATCAAAGCGTTGCGCGTCTTTTAAATTTCCTAACACTAAACTAAGCGCATTGAGTGGTTGCCGCCATTGATGCGCGATGTTGTTAATCATCTCACCCATAACCGCAAGACGTGATTGTTGAATCAGTAAATGGTCTTTTTCACGATTTAGAGCAACTTCGTCAGCCACCCGTTTTTCTAACTCCAAATTGAATTGCCCGATTTCTGCCATCATTCGAGCATTTTCCATTGAAATAGCGGCTTGTTGACACAGTAATTCGGTTACACGCACTCTATCGGGCGTAAAAACATTGGGCGCAAGGCGATTTTCTAAATACAGTAAACCGACCAATTGCCCCAGTCGCCGCAAAGGCAAACATAACAGTGAGCGCAAACCAAGTTTGCTCACTTCAGGTAATTCATTAAATTCAGTGGCAGTTTGTGCATCGGCTAAAACAATTGTCTCCAGTGTTCTACAGGCATAATGCACAATACCTTGGCATAACTGGGTTTCAGTGTGTAACGGTTTTAGCGTTGTTTCTAATTTCATTTCTTGGGCAATATGACTAGATGTACGCACCATCCATTCATTGCCCTGTTGCACGAGTAAATAACCATGTTGTGCGCCACTTGATTGCAATACAACATTCATAATTTTACCGAGCAATTTTTCTTGGTCGATTTCTGCGGATAAGACCAGTGACGATTTCACCAAATAATCAACATCCAAATTCGGTAAGACTAGATTATCAAAATTTTCAATGGTGCTACTTTCTGGCGGTGGCTCCGATTCAAAACAATCAATGCAACGTTCTACAAGTTGAATTTCTTTGCCGCGTGCGCCACACAAACGGTACAAACGCACCGCTTCACGGCAATAAGCACCGCACGACTGGTAATTTGATTCGCGTAACCAGTCATCAAAACGCTCGTTAATAAAACCTGCTAAAAATGTGTAAGCCAACTGGTGAGCAGTCTCAATGGCTTTTAAATATGCCCCACAACTGTCATTAAAAGTCCCAAAACAGGCGGTATATTCCGCGCGATAAAACTGGAAATACGGTTGTAAAAGCACGCCCAATTTTGCCCACGTTTCAACAGGTGTCATTAACGTGTCTAATTTTTGAATCAATGCCTCTCTATCGCCGCCATTTTTCCGATATAAACGCAATAAATTCAAGGCTTGAAAAACATACCATTGCCGTTTTAAAACGTTATCAGTTAAGCCAGTTAAATAGCGATTTACCGTGTCTAAACTTTCTTGTGCTTCTTCATAACGTCCATAGTAATAATGGCACATACCTAAATGCACAAAATAACTGCCAGCGGAGGCGACGTGGTTGCAGCTTTCCCACAACTTTAGCGTTTCAGCCATGGGAATTAACGGTGTTGTTGCACTTTTCATCGGTTCAATCCAGCCAGCTTGCATGGCTTGTGCAATACCGACCGAAAAACTAAGCTGATTTTTTTGTGAAAATTCCAAACACTCTGTCGCGACGTTTTCAATTTCGCGGAAGTTCGCCCCTTGAACTTGTAAATTCCACATCAGTGGCGCGTAAGTTAATCCCGCATTATATAAATCACCGCAATTTTTGCCGCTTTGAATCCCTTTGCGACAATACGCCACAATGTCTGCTGGATGAGAGCGTGAGTGCATGTTGCACCACACAATGCCGTTAATACCGCGTGTTGCACCGAATGTGTCGGGATAACGAGCGCATAATTCGTGTGCTAAATCTTGATATTTAAAGGCAAGTTCAAATTGCCCTTGTTCGCCTAAATTCAAGCCCATAATGGAAAAGGAATAAATCACCGATTCATCCATGCCACCTTGCAAGCAATGCAACGTCGATTGTGCGGCAGATAAATATAACTGCGGCACTAATCCCGACATATACAAATCAGGAATTAACTCGCTGTAAAACGCGAGTTCAATTTTGCTACGTCGTTCTTGGGTGAAGGGCATATCGAGAATTTTTTGCCAAACATCAGCATGATTTTCATGAATTTTTGCCATGAGTTCAGCCGTGCGTTTGGCGGCTTTTTCAGCATCGTCGGGAATCGCTTTATTAAAATAATTCAAACCACGATTTGCGGTTTCAATCGCTTTAATAAAATTACCAATCGACGAAAGTGACGTTGTTTGCTCGGCTAAGGCTTCGGCTCTATCTAAATCATCCTCCGCGTGACTAAGCAAGGTATTGAGTAACTTTTCCGATGATTCATAACGCCCTGCCATGAGTTCGGTTTTGGCTAAACGTTGATGTAAGCGAAAGGTTAGCTCGTAATGTTTTTCCCAGCCTTCGGCAGCAACTAAATCAATACCGTTACGAAAATACTCATTTGCCGCCTGAATCGCTAGCGCATTCAAGGCTTTATTGCCTGCGTGAAAATTGAGCTTTTTTAAATTGAATGTTTCAGTTTCATCAAGTGTTTCAGGGCGACCTAAATTTAAATGCGCGGCGATAGTAAATAAATTTTCTTGCGCCTCAATTGCTTCGTTGATGATTGTATTGCCAAGCAAATGCTGCCCAATTTTCCAATGAATGGCGCGTCGTTGCTCAGGATTTAAAAAGCGCAAAACGGCTTCTTGCACTCTATCGTGAACAAATTGCAATTCGGTTTTACTTTCCATGAGTAGACCCAAACTCAACACGGGCTTTAAACGCTCAAACAGCGTTTGATAAGAGATTTCATGAATTAACGAAACATCTTCTGCGGCAAAACGGCTGCCCATGCACGCGCAAAGCATGAGAATTTCAATCGTTTCAGGTGGCAGTTGATTCACTTTTGAACCAAATAATTCCACCACACTTGTTGGCATATTTGATTGGCTAATTTTGGCAATATCCCAAAACCATTGCCCTTCGTCATTTACCCGTAAAAGTTGTTCATTATTTAGCCACGATAAACTTTCGCTGACAAAAAGCGGATTACCTTCGGTGAGTTTTACCAAAAAATTCGATAACGCCGTGCATTGATTGCGCGGCAAATCCAAAATGTAAGCGACCATTTCGTGACAATCGCTTTCATTCAGCGGCGTTAAGCGTAAATCATGTAACGGTAAATGGTGTTCGCTCATCATTTTCATCAAATGAGTTAACGGATGATTCGCATCAACTTCGTTATTGCGATACGCACCAATGAAAAATAAATATGGATAGTCGGTTGAATTCGCAAAAATATGATGCAAAAAATCAAAGGTCGCGCTGTCGCACCATTGCAAATCATCGATAAATAAAACGAGCGGATAATTTCGTTGCGCTAAACACGCTAAAAATCGCCCAAACAAATTATTAAATCGATTTCGCGCTTCAACAGGCGGCAATAAGGCACATTCGGGTTGCTGTCCAATCAGAATGGTTAATTCAGGAATCACGTCACAAATAACGCGCCCTTTGCGGCCGACTGTTTCTAAAATGCGCTGTTTCCAAAATTCCACTCGCGCATCGCTTTCAGTCAGCAGCGTGCGAATCAGATTTCGTAAGGCTTGCAACAAAGAACTGTAAGGAATGTTTTTTTGATATTGGTCAAATTTTCCCGAAGTGAAATAGCCGTGATTTTCAACTAACGGACGTTGCAACTCTTGAATTAAACGGGTTTTACCGATACCTGGTAGACCCGAAATAAACACCGATGCAAAACCGCCACGAGCGACTGCCTCATATTGTTGCAACACGGTCTGTGCTTCTTTATCACGCCCCACCATTTTTGAAATGAAAATGACCCGCCGCAGATGGTCTTGCATACCAATTTTAAAAGGCAAAATATGCTTTGAAAGTGCATATTCATTCGCGCATCGAAGCAAATCTGCATATAAACCTAGTCCGCTTTGATAGCGTTTTTCAGGCTCTTTTAAACACATTTTGGTAATAATTTCGCTCAAAATCGGCGGCAATTTTTTGTCGATGTGATGCACAGGCGGAGCTTCTTCTGCCAGATGCGAATGGATTAGCTCAAGTGGATCGGTACTTTTAAACGGTAATTGCCCTGTAAGCAGCTGATAAAACACAATGCCCAGCGAATACATATCGGTTGAAAAATCGACACGATGATTGATGCGTCCCGTTTGTTCAGGTGAGGTGTAAGCGAGCGTATTTTCAACAAAATCTTGGTCATAAATGAAATGACTAATTTCACGAATATCAATTGGGGTAATGAAATCATTGACGTGAACGGCGAGCGTTTGCGGATGAATTAAAATGTTGTGGGGTTTTATGCCGCCGTGAATGATGCCCGCATCATGAATTACATTGAGAATTTGTGCGAGTTCAGGTGCAATTTTGAAAAAATCATCAAGCGATATTTTTTTGTTTTTGCACCATTGATTAAGCGGAATGCTAGAAAAATCACGTTGCAAAATAAATTGCACATCACCAAAACTTTCAAATGCGCTAGGTGTAATGACGCGCTTGTCGTGAATAATTTTTAAACGTTCAACTTTTTGACGTAAATAACGTTTTTGACTTTCGCTACGAATAGGATGTTTGAACAGTTTGAGAATATAAAAATCCGTATCACTTTGTTTAGAAACGGCTTTAAATACTAAGGCTTCTAAACTTTCGCCCAATTGTTCGAGCAAACGATAATGTGGAATTTGAGCAGAAATGTCGTTGAGATTCATCTAACAGTGCCTTGTTGTCTCTTTCGGGAGAAGTTGCGGCATTCTACGCTGTTGGAATCGTTATTTGAATTGGCTTTTAGATGTGACGTTGAACGGTAATCTAATTTTTAGTCGGACGGCGTGCATCAACAAATCGTTCACGCCAATAGGTATTTTTTAAACTTGATACTGTGACTTTACCTGTTTTAGAACTGGGGGCGTGAATAAAATTTGTCCCATTCATAAAAATTCCAACGTGTGAAATGGAATCGCCGCTGGTGTTGAAAAACAGTAAATCACCTGAGCGTACGTTTTCATTGGGGACAGGTTGTAAAACATTTGCCATTTCTTTGACAGTGCGAGGTAATTCGATACCGTCGTGCTTATAAACGTATTTTACAAAGCCTGAGCAATCGAATCCTTTTTCAGGCGAGGCATTACCATAACTGTACGGCGCACCTTGAAATTGCAACGCATAATCCACCACAGGCGCATTTACACTTTGTTTGGAAACGGGACGTGGCGATGGCGTTTCGGGTTTTATATCCGACGTACCCGCGCAACCTGACAATACCAATGAAATCAGTGAAATTAGCGGTAACGCATTGTTTGAAAAGGAATTTAATGTTTTCACGACACAATCAATAGCCAAAATTTAGGTTAAAAAATAACGCTGCCGCGTCAAAATAACGACAGCGTTCACTTAAAAAAACTTTACACATCAAACGTACGAGCGAACGTAATCTCGGGCGAAATGGCGAATTGGTTCTTTATGTTGTTGAAACTCTTGATACGCATGATGCACATCTAATGGCGCGATATGCGCGTAAATGCCAAAACCTGTTTGGTTAATGAATTCGTCACTTAATGCTTCGATAAAGTTCCACCAAATTGAATCATTTTGTACTTCTTTTTCAGTTTTCATTTCATTCACCTACTTAAAAAATAATTTTCATTAAATCGTCAGAGCAAAACGCGACTTTGCGTTATGATTAAAGGCGGTTCACACAAACCTTTCACCTTTCATTTTCGCTTTCAAAAACAGTCCAAAAAAACATGTCTTTAAAAATCGCGCTTGTTCAAACTGACGTTGTAGTCGGCAATCTTGCCGCTAACTTTAAACAAATTGTGAAAAATGTGACAAAAGTCGCAAATTCACAACAGGTTGATGTCATCGTTTTTCCAGAGCTAGTTACAACAGGTTATCCGCCTGAAGATTTATTGTTTCGCCGCGATTTTGTCGCTCATGCAAACAATCTTTTGTACAACTTAGCAAACATCGCGCCAGAAGTTGCCGTTGTCGTCGGATTTCCTGAATTTGATGGTAAAAAACTTTATAACAGTGCGGCAGTGCTAGCAGGTGGCAGTGTTTTAGCCATTTATCGAAAACAGAAATTACCCAATTACGGTGTGTTTGATGAGCATCGTTATTTTGTCGCAGGCGAGAAACCGTGTGTGTTTGAGTTCAAAGGTCAATTTTTTGGCTTGAGTATTTGCGAAGATGTTTGGCATAGCGACATCGTGCAAGCGACAAAAGAGGCGGGGGCAGAGATTTTATTAACGCTGAATGCGTCGCCGTTTCATGTTGGAAAAATGCAGCAACGGGAGGCGTTAATTCGTTCACATGTTAAAGCCGCGCAGTTGCCAATCGTTTATGTGAACATGGTCGGTGGGCAAGATGAACTGATTTTTGATGGCAATTCGTTTGTCATGAATGCCGACGGCGAAATCGTGTTTCATGCCGATGAATTTGTGGAAGAAGTGGGAATTGTGGCGTTTGAGAATGGGGAGCTAAAGCACATCCCCCCTGCCCCCCTTCAAAGGGGGGAAAGAACATCGCACTTTTTCTATTCTCAAGATGAAAGTTATTCCCTCCACCCTTTGAAGGGGGGCAGGGGGGGATGTGCTTTAAGTATCTATAAAGCTCTCGTTTTAGGTGTTCGTGATTACGTTCACAAAAACGGTTTTCAAGGCGCGATTTTAGGTCTTTCAGGCGGCATTGATTCTGCGTTAGTTTTAGCGTTAGCCGTTGATGCACTGGGGACAGAAAATGTCGAAGCGGTTTCGTTGCCATCAAAATATACGCTCGATATGAGCAACGATGATGCAAAAACGCAAGCTGATATTATGGGGGTGAAATATCACTGCATTCCCATTTCGCCAGCGGTTAATGCGTTTTCACAAATGCTTGAAGAAACCTTTGCCAATACAAAAAAAGATACGACCGAAGAAAATATCCAAGCGCGTTGTCGCGGTGTCGTGTTAATGGCAATGTCGAATAAACAAGGAAAATTGCTACTCACAACAGGCAATAAAAGTGAAATGAGCGTCGGTTATGCCACGCTTTATGGTGATATGTGCGGCGGTTTTGCACCAATCAAAGATGTGCCGAAATTGCTGGTTTATGAATTGGCGCGGTATCGCAATTCGATTTCGCAAGTGATTCCGCAGCGTGTTTTAACTCGCGCTCCATCGGCGGAACTTGCGCCCAATCAACAAGATTCAGATTCGTTACCACCGTATGAAGTTTTAGATCCGATTTTGCAGCGTTATGTCGAATTAGATGAATCCGCTGAGGAAATTATCGCGGCGGGATTTTCAGTGGAAGATGTGACGCGCGTGGTGAAATTAGTGAATTCTAGCGAATACAAGCGTCGTCAAGCGGCGATTGGTATCAAAATCAGTGAACGGGCGTTTGGTCGTGATAGACGTTATCCCGTGACGTTTAAGTTGTAACGAATGTTTTGTAGGGGCGTGCTGCATACGCCCCTACAATTATTTTGTTACGCGCAAAATGCTTCGATGCTCGCTAAAATCCCTTGTACATCTAAACCACATTCGCTTAAACATTCTTCGCGTGTGCCTTGCTCAACAAAATAATCAGGCAAACCGATATTTAAAACAGGCATCAGAATTTTTTGGGTTTGCAAAAAGCGATTCACCGCTTCACCCGCGCCACCTGCTAAAACATTTTCTTCAACCGTAATAAACACATCGTAGTTTTTAGCGAGTTCTAAAATTAACGCTTCATCAAAGGGTTTCACAAAACGCATATTCACAACCGTTGCACTCAACTGTTTGCCCACTTGCAATGCAGGAATCACCATGCTGCCCCACGCTAAAATTGCAATCCGCGAACCTGTGTGACGAATTTCTGCTTTTCCAATTTCTAAAGCAGTTAACGCGTTGTCGATGGCAACACCTGCGCCTTTGCCGCGTGGATAACGCACCGCTGCTGTACCGTTATGCAAAAAGCCTGTGGTGAGCATTTGGCGACATTCATTTTCATCCGCAGGAGCCATAATTACGATATTGGGAATGCAGCGCAAATAACTGTAATCAAAACTGCCTGCATGTGTTGGGCCATCAGGGCCAACTAAACCAGCACGGTCAAGCGCAAAAAGTACGTCTAAATTTTGCAACGCTACGTCATGAATTAGCTGGTCGTAACCACGTTGTAAAAAGGTCGAATAAATCGCGACCACAGGTTTTGCACCTTCGCACGCTTGACCCGCTGCTAACGTTACAGCGTGTTGCTCGGCAATCGCTACATCAAAATAACGATTGGGGAATTGCTCTGAAAATTTCACCAAACCAGAACCTTCGCGCATCGCAGGGGTAATGCCTAATAAACGCGAATCTTGTGCTGCCATATCGCACAGCCAATCGCCAAACACTTCTGTATACGTTGGGTGAGAAGGTTTCGCTTTAGGCAAATGGTCAAGCGTATGGTCAAACGCAGGTACGCCGTGATAAGCCAATGGGTCTTTTTCTGCTGGCGGATAACCTTTCCCTTTTTTAGTCACGATATGTAAAAAGCGCGGGCCTGAAATGTGTTTCAAATTTTCAAGTGTTGAAACGAGCATCTCAATATCGTGTCCATCAATTGGGCCAATATAGTTAAACCCCAATTCCTCAAAAAGCGTTCCAGGTACAACCATGCCTTTGATATGTTCTTCGGTGCGACGAGCAAGCTCCCACATCGTTGGCATTTTGCTTAACACTTTTTTACTTTCTTCGCGCATCGACGAATACAAACGGCTCGACAAAATTTTGGTCAAATAATTACTCATTGCGCCAACAGGTGGCGAAATCGACATGTCGTTATCGTTCAAAATCACCAGCAAATTCGCATCCAACGCACCTGCATGATTCATCGCTTCATACGCCATGCCGCCCGTGATACTGCCATCGCCAATAATGGCAACCATTTGACGGTTATCACCTTTCAAATTCGCCGCAATCGCCATCCCCAACGCCGCACTAATCGAGGTACTCGAATGCCCCACGCCAAAGGCATCGTATTCACTTTCATCACGATTCGGAAACGCCGACACGCCATTTTTGGCGCGAATTGTGGTCATTTTATCTTTGCGACCCGTTAAGATTTTATGCGGATACGCTTGATGCCCCACGTCCCACACCAATTTGTCGCTCGGCGTATCAAACACATAATGCAACGCAACCGTGACCTCGACTGTGCCTAGCCCTGCCGCAAAATGCCCGCCCGAAACGCTGACTGATTTTGTCAAAAACTCGCGTACTTCTTGGCAAAGTTGTGGCAGTTGGTCTTTTTCGAGTTGGCGAATATCGGTAGGCGTGTTGATTTTATCGAGTAACGGATAAGTTGAATGCGTCATGATGGGCTGAATTCCTTGAGTGCGGGGCGATTGGCAGGTTGAATTAGTGGTCACGTTGAATGATATAAAGTGAAAGTTCGCGCAACAAATTGGCTTCATCACCAAAATCAGCAAGATTTTCGAGGGCTTTTTCGTGTAAAAGTTGAGCTTT
>JAQTOT010000103.1 GCA_028713145.1 Methylococcales bacterium | reverse complement strand
GGCGGGAACATTGCAAGGGCGTGATATTGGCACACGTTTCAATGTTCGAAAACGACAAGACGGCACAGTCGTTTCTGTGTTGGAAGGTGAAGTCGAAGTAAAACCTGAACACGCTTGGTTAGGTCAAAATGTGAAAGCAGGCTTTAGTTGCAAAATGGACGAAGACGGACATCTTCACGCTATCGAACCTGCCAATCTTGAACAAGCTAGCAGTTGGCTTGAGGGGCGTTTGACATTTAATCACACGCCATTGTCTCAAGTTGTCACCGAATTAGAACGCCATCATGATGTGCATTTTGTTTTTGCGGATATGACGCTTCGAAATGAAACCTTGAGCGGTTCGTTTGAAGCGGCGGATTTAAATCCGTTTTTACACGCGATAGAAAAAATCTTACCTGTTCGCACTCAACGTCAAAAACAAACTATTGTGTTGTCTCGGCGTTTAGTGACGAGTTAAGGTGGCGCGTCGAACACTTGTTGAAAGGTTTTTAACTGTTCAACCCGTCTCAATTTGCCTCTAAAATCTATTTCTTAATCGTTGTTGCTATAATCATCGCAAAGCTACATTCATCCAAATTAAACTTCATCAAATGTCAAAAGACGAAGCCCTGATTGATTTAGATTCGATTGCCGCGCAATTAACCGAACTAGAAAATACCAGCCAAAAGACAGATGAAACCATTGCCGCATTCTGTTTGGAGTTGGGCATCAAACCACCCTTTAAAATTTAGGCGTGTTTGTTATTTGCATATACAATTAACAGATGAAAAACAAACTTATCTGGGACGAAACCAAACGCCAATCCAATCTGAAAAAACACGGGTTAGATTTTGCCGATGCAAACGAAGTGCTTGAATCACGTTATCGGTTTGATATTGATGTGGTTCGAGGCGGTGAACTTAGAACGCAATCCATTTCTTATGCAATGGGATTTTTGGCAGTTTTAACAGTGGTTCACACAGAGCGCGACGATTCAACGCGCATTATCAGTTTTCGACCTGCAAGCACAAACGAACGGGAAAATTATTATGAATGGCTCAAAAACTAACGTGATGACACGGAGCGAAGTGTTAGCCGCTGTCCGTGCTATACCCCCTGAAAAAAATTACGTCTGGGATGGCATTGATGAAGATGACCGCCCCGCAACGTCCGAAGAATTACAAGCCGCGTTAATGCGTGGACGTGGGCGACCCTTGGGAAGTGATAAAACGCAAATCGCGCTGCGGGTGGACAATGACATTTTGAATACCTTTAAACAAACAGGCAAAGGCTGGCAAACCCGTATGAATAATGCCTTAAAAGAATGGCTGAGTCAGCATCCCGAATTGAGTGCATCGTGAACACACATCAAACCACCATTTAAAATTTAGGAGGTACACAATGAGCGAAATTATTTTTTTAATTGAAGATGCTGAAGATGGCGGATTTATTGCCAAAGGTTTGAATTACGGCATTTACACCGACGCGGAAACCGTTGACGAATTACGCGAAAATATCCGTGATGCAGTGCGTTGTCATTTTGATGATAACGAAGCAAAACCCAGCGTGATTCGGTTGCATTTTGTCCGTGATGAAGTTATCAGCGCATGAAACTTCCGCGCAATTTAACAGGTGTTCAAGTCGTCAAACTTTTAGAACCGCTTGGCTATCACGTCACACGGCAAACGGGCAGTCATATTCGGATTAGTCTGCAAAATGGTAGTCATCACGTCACCATTCCCGCACATAATCCGATTAAAACAGGTACATTGTCCGCGATACTTAGCGACGTTGCAGCACATTTCGGTATTAAAAAAGACGAGTTATTGAATCGTTTAATGTGACTTTTGAATTTAGAGAATAAGCAAATCATGAACACACCAACATTACGATTTAAAGAGTTTAGTGGCGCGTGGGAAGTTAAGAAATTGGGTGATGTTGCTGAATATCTGCAATCAGGAAAATCGAAAGATAAAGATGAAAATGGTGATTTTATTCTTTATGGTTCAACTGGAACGATTGGATTCTGTAATAAATCAGATTATGAAGGAAGAAATATATTGATAGCGAGAGACGGTGCAAA
This sequence comes from Methylococcales bacterium, assembly GCA_028713145.1. Lineage (GTDB taxonomy): Bacteria > Pseudomonadota > Gammaproteobacteria > Methylococcales > Methylomonadaceae > UBA10906. The sequence goes on along the minus strand of JAQTOT010000103.1, from coordinate 7,853 downwards.
TGCTGGATTTTTATATGAAGTTAATGGCAATTATTGTGTATCAGATAACACACTTATTTTAAATTTGAATCAGCAAAGTAATTATTCATTTTTTTATAATCTTTTAAAGCGTTTAAATTTAAACAAACTCGTATTTGGTTCAGGTCAGCTTGATTACTGGCGGGCAGTTAAAAGTATTAGATGTATTTATTCCAACCCTCCCAGAACAAACCAAAATAGCGAATTTCCTCACGGCGATTGATGACAAGCTAAACCACAATCAAACCCAGTTGGACGCGATGAAGCAGTATAAATCAGGGTTGTTGCAGCAGATGTTTGTGTGAAATGGACTAAATCAATGAAACATTTATTTTTAGATTCTCAAATTTGGCTATCTCTATATGATTTTTCAAGTGATGATTTGGAACAATTTCGAAGATTAAATACTTTAATAAACAGTGAAGTTAAAATATACCTGACAGGTCAAGTTTGTAGTGAAATTAGTAGAAATCGTGAAAATAAAATCCTTGCTGCATTAGATAAATTTAAGCCCGTGAACATTCCAATTCCCAATTTGTGTAAAGGCTATGATGAGTACAATGAATTCAAAAAAATAGTAGAAAAATGCAAAAATGAGCATAAAAAAATACTTAGTAAAATTGATACTGATATTCAGAATGAGAGCCTTCATGCGGATTTAGTTATTACTGAGATATTTCAGAAACTTGAAATACATGATGCAAGTGACGATTTAATAAAAAAATCGATTGCTCGTTATGAAATTGGGAATCCGCCTGGGAAAAACAAATCATACGGAGATGCTATAAATTGGGAGTTATTATTAGAAGTAGTACCTGATAAACAAGATTTGTTTTTTGTTAGCAGCGACAAAGATTTTCGTTCTGTATTAAACGAAAATAAATTTAATAATTTTTTGAAAAAAGAATGGATTAAAAAGAAAAATTCGGAAATATTTTTTTATACAAGTTTGACAGAATTTTTTAAATCAAATTTAAAAGACATTGAACTAAAAACAGAAAATGAAAAAATTGAACTAATAAAGAAACTTTCAACGTGCGGTAATTTTAGTAGTACGCATTCAATAATCCACAAACTTTCAAAACATTCCACTTGGACTGACGACCAAATAATTGAATTACTAAAAGCGGCTGATTCAAATAATCAAGTTCACTGGATAATTGAGGATAACGATATACAAACATTTTACAAAACCATTTTGATTAGTAAGGTAGAAAAGATGTTTGAATTAGAAGAATTACATTGGATTCTTGAAAAAATTGGATATAAGAATCCGCTACAGGATAACTCAGATGAAACTGAATAATTAAAAAGATGACAACCCAATCCGAATACGAATTAGAAAACGCTTTAATGGCTCAATTGGTCGGCATGGAATACGCGTTGAACTTGATATGTTGCACAAGTTAAATGAACTCAATGATTGATAAAAAGCCCCGATTTGCGTAAATACAAATCAGGGCTTTATTAAATCTACTGATTTTTTTAATCGTGACTTGAAAACCGTTTCCGCTCTTCGGCACTTTTGCCTAACGCTTTTGCCATCCAAGGTGGTGGCGCGTCGAACACTTGTTGAAAGGTTTTTAACTGTTCAACAGCGTCTGTAACTTCTGGCACTTTAATCGGATAAATATCAGCGCGAATAATTTTCGCCGCCGCAGGGCCTCCAACCGATTGCATAAATAAAACATGACAATCTTTCACCAAATTCACCCGAAACAAATTACGGTCATCCGAATCATCTGCGCCAATCGTCGAGCGAATATCAATCAAACGGTATTCATCTTTTGACAATTGATAAACCAAAAAACGAAGACACGAACCAAAATGCCCGTTTAACAATTCGCCGCTATTTGACGCAACGCCAACGCGGATAGATTCAGGCATATCGCCATCTTTATACGGCTTAACTTCAGGCAAACCGTCGTCTGTTTCTTCGCCCCACAAATAACGCACCGCCAATTTGATATTCGCTAAACCGATGTCAATATCTTCGCCATCTTCTTCGCCATCCAAACTGCCGATGCCTGTTTTTAAATTCGTTACCGTAATCGATTTGAGTTTTTCATCGTCAAGCGGCATACCGACTTTTTCATGCAAAATTTCAATCAATCTTGGCACGTCAACGTCAGGTAAAACGCGAGCCGCTAACGCAATTCGCAAAGCTAGTTCTCGTGGTAATTGACTCATTTTTCACCTCTAAAGTTTGTGGTGTGCCTGCCAACCCGTATAACCTTCATTGAGGCTGTAGACTTCTTTAAAACCAAAATCGCTAAACATTTCTGCAACGTGTTCGCTGGCGTGACCGTGATAGCAATAAATCAAAAAAGGCTGCTCTTTTTCGCCCTTTTGAATCAGGCTATCGCGCAGTTTTTCATGCAAGTGCATGGCATTTTCAAGATGCCCCGCGCGATAATCTTTCAAATCACGACAATCCAAAATCACAGGCTTTTTTTCAGCGATAAATTGCGCCGCATCACTGATAGCAAGATTTTTGAATGTTGCCATCGTTACACTGGCCCACTGTGTAATTCTTTTTTCACGAAAATCGTTTTAGTCAATGCTTCTTCAAAGGCAATCGTTTCACCTTTGAATTTAAAACTTTTCGCCGCTTCATACGCTGTGACAACTTTATCTTCAGCAGATTGCCCTTTTAAATCGGCTTTTTCAATGTAGAGGAATTCAAGTGTTTCATTCCAAACCATGCCGTCACGATATGGCACGAATTTAAACGTGAAACCGTCTAATTCAATCTGCATATTGTCTTTAATGTTTTCAACGTACATTAAAAGCACGGTTTCAGGTGTTAAAGCGGCTTTGTATTTTGAAATAAACTCAGGCACTTGCGCGAGTTCGTGAAACATACCGTTCACAAAGATGAATTTTTCATCTGTCGCTAAAACTGCTGCTTGGTTTAACAACAATTTTGGCGGCATGTGAACGCCGTCGTTTAATTCACCTTGAATTAAAATTAAATCGCCACGAAACGCGGTGTATTTTTTATCGCTGGTTTTGCCCAACACGGACGTGATGAATAAAAGCCCTTCTTTGTCATAATTTTCGAGTAACATTTTCAATTCTCCTGAGTAAAAAAACTTTGTGTTTAAACATCGACACGGCGACGTTGTACTTGTTGTGGGTCGGCGGTGATTTTGCGGTAAATTTCGATGCGGTCGCCTTCTCGAATTGGCGCGTCCAACTTCGCTAACTTTCCATAAACACCGACCTTTTGGGTGGTTAAATCGATTTGTGGGTATTGTTTTAATACGCCTGATAATTCGATGGCTTCTTGAATCGTGCTGTCGTCAGGCACTTCTAAACGAACCCATAATTGCCGTTCTGCTTCGGCATAGCACACGCCGATATTCATGCTTTTTTCTCCGCTTTTTGGTCAAACAACCGTTTCATTGCCACTAAAAATCCCAGCATAATGAAACCACCTGGCGGCAACGCCGTTAATAAAAAACCTTTGTAATCATCGATCACGGTCAATTCCATGAAACGAAAACTTTCGCCGAGTAACACGGACGCATTGGCAAACAATGTTCCTGTTGAGCTGATTTCACGCATCGCGCCTAAAATCACCATTACGAGCGTGAAACCTACGCCCATCATGAAGCCATCCCAAAGCGACGGCAGCGGTTCTTGTTTTGAGGCAAACGATTCGACGCGCCCTAAAATCGCGCAATTCGTCACAATCAATGGAATGAATAGTCCTAAAACTTTATGCAATTCGTGCATCCACGCATTGAGGCAAATATCCACCAGCGTCACGAGCGCGGCGATAAGCAATACAAAAATCGGAATCCGAATTTCAGACGGAATTAAATGGCGATTGAGTGACACGATGCCATTCGAGGCGACCATTACAGCAATCGTCGCAAGCCCCATGCCTAAACCATTTGTCGCTGTTCCTGTCACCGCAAGCAACGGACATAACGCTAAATTTTGGGTCAAAACGACGTTGTTATCCCAAAGTCCATCACGGGCAATTCGTTTATATTCGGGTGAAAAAAGTATCGACAGATTCATGATTTTTCTCCTGTAGCGAGCAACGTGGCTTGATTTGCTTTGTAGAATTCCAACCCGCGACGAATCGCTAAAACCACTTTTCGAGGTGTAATCGTCGCGCCGCTGAATTGGTCAAAAATACCGTTGTCTTTTTTAACTGCCCATTGTTCAAAGCTGACGTTGTCGAGCGATTTGCCGTTGAAACTTAAAATCCATTTTGATTTGCTGATTTCGATTTTGTCGCCCAGCCCTGGAGTTTCGGTGTGTGAAATCACACGCACGCCTAGAATTTCGCCGTTTTTGTCTATGCCCATGACCAAACTAATCGCGCCTGCATAACCGTCTGGGGCAACAAATTTGAAACAAACGGCATTCACATCGCCTTGTTTTTTTGCTAAATAAACGATGGTTTCAGGCGCACCTAAATTTGCATCGGCAGATGGCAACGTCACGGTATCGAATAACAAATCGTTGTCGTGCATTTCGGCAGGGATAACTTCTTCAAGTTTGGCTTTTAAATCTTCTTCGAGGCGCAATTGAATTACGCCGCGTGTCGCTAAATCAGCCATTCCCAACAACAATGCAGCAGTTAATGCAAAACCTGCTAACACGCCTGTTTGATAACGTAATTGAGGGCGTAATTTCTCTAAATTTTCGGGTTCAAGCCACGCTTTTAATTGAGCTTTTATCGTTTCAAAATTCATGACTTAACCTCCCTCAATCGGTTTGCCGTCACGAGTACGCCCGTAAATGCGTGGACGAATGTAATGGTCAATCAATGGCGTAACCGAATTCATAAGCAACACTGCAAAGCCTGTGCCTTCGGGATAACCGCCCCATGAACGAATCACGAAAATCAACACGCCACAGCCTGTGCCAAAAATCAGTTGTCCGAGCGGTGTGTTTGGTGAGGTGACGTAATCGGTGGCAATGAAAAATGCGACCAGCATCAATGCGCCTGAATTCAAATGTACCCACGCACTTAAATAGTGTGTGCTGTCGATGAGATTGAAGAGTGTCGAAAGAAACGTCACCGACGCGAGCAACGACACGGGAATAAACCATTGAATGATGCCTTGACGCATTAACCAAATGCCGCCGAGCAAAATTAGTAATGTTGATGTTTCGCCCAAACTGCCACGTTCCCAACCGATAAATGCCAGAAAACCTGAATAATCATTGAGCAAATCGGGCAAAAGTTGGGCTTGCGAAAAACCTGTTTTCACAAAACCTAATGTCGTTGCGCCTGTGATGGCATCGCTGATTTCTGCACCTGAAAACGTGATTTTGAAACTTTCTAAAATATCTAATCCCGTGAAAAACGGCGACACATTCACCCACGTTGTCATTTCAATCGGGAACGAAATCAGCAATGCGACTCGCGCGAGCATCGCAGGATTGAATAAATTTTGTCCTAAACCGCCGTAGACGTGTTTGCCGAGAATAATCGCTAGCCCCGAACCGACAACGCCAATCCACCACGGTGCATAAGGCGGCAAGGTCATGGCAACTAATAAGCCCGTCACAATCGCCGACCCGTCGCGCAAATAGGATTCCACTGCGCCGCCTTTGAGTTTTAAACAAATCGCTTCAAAAAATAAGGCAGATAACACTGTGACAAAAGTTAGAAAAAATGCCGACCAGCCAAACAGAATTATTCCAAATCCGACGGCAGGCAACAGCGCGAGAATCACTTTGTACATGATGTCATTCACGCGCCGCGACGAACTCACATGCGGTGAACTAATGGGTTTGATGTTCATGCGTTTTCCTCCTGAGCTTTCGCTTCTGCGGCTTGACGTGCCGCACGCGCTTCCATTACTCGCCGCGCATCTTCTTCGGCTTCGGCTTTGATTCGTTCCATGCGTTTGGTTCGTTCTTCGGCGAGACGTTTGGTTTGTTCGCCTTTATGTTCGCGTTGTTGGCGGCTGAATAATTCGCCCGAAGCAAATTTGAAATAATGCACCAGCGGAATGTTCGACGGGCAAACGTAAGAGCAACTGCCGCAACTAATACAATCTTTCAGCCCCAAATCCACAGCGGCATCGAGTTTGTTGGCTTTGATACGACTTGCCATTTCGAGCGGTAACAATCCAACGGGGCAAGCCGTAACGCAACTTGAACAGCGAATGCACGGTTTAACTTCGGGTTCAAAAATATCTTCATGTGATAACGCCAAAATGCCGCTACTCGCTTTCACCACGGGAACATCGGCGTGCGGCAACACTTCGCCCATCATCGGGCCACCCATGATTAAACGGGCGAGCTTTTCATTTTCAACGCCGCAAAACGCTAAAACTTCTGACATCAACGTGCCGATGGGAACTTCAACGTTTTGGGGTTTAGAAACTGCCCCGCCTGAAACCGTGACCACACGACTAATCAACGGTTTCGATAAACAAACGGCTTGATACACCGCATAAGCCGTGGCGACATTGTGAATTACCACGCCAATATCGGTTGCTCTGCCGTCGGCAGGAATTTCGTTACCTGTTAAATAACGCAACATTTGTCTGTCCCAACCCATCGGATAACGAGTGGGAACTTGCACGACGCTGATTTGTTCAAATTCTGCGCTGGCGGCTTGTATCGCTTTAAACGCATTGGGTTTATTGTCTTCAATGCCAACAATCGCTTTCGGTGCATTCATGCCGCGCAACATCAAACGAATACCGCTAACAATTTCAACCGCACGTTCTTGCATCAACAAATCGTCGCAGGTCAGATACGGTTCGCATTCGCCCGCGTTAATTAGCAAAGTATGGATTTGATTTTTGCGCCTTAAATTTAATTTCACTGCCGATGGAAATACTGCGCCGCCTAAACCCACAACGCCTGCGCCGCCAACTCTTAAACAAATTTCTTCGGGTTCGAGTTCAAACGGTTTTTCTGGAATCGCGTATTTAAACCATTTCTCCTCGCCATCCGTTTCAATCACAATGGTGCGAATCGGCAACGCAGAAGGATGTGGCGCAGGAAAATCTTGCACGTCGAGAATCACGCCCGAACTCGGTGCATGAACGGGCGCAGAAATTGTGCCTTGACTGTAAGCGAGCAATTGCCCTTTTAAAACGTGTTCGCCCACTTTTACAATCGGTTCAGCAGGTTTCCCGACGTGTTGTTGCACGGGAATATACAATTTTTTTGGCAACGGTAAATTTGTGGCAATCGGTTTATCGCACGTTTCGGCTTTATGTTCTTCGGCGTGAATACCGCCGCGAAACTTTGGATTTTCAAGAAATTCAAACATGGTCATTTCTCCTAAGCCGCCGCAATTTGCGGTTTATGCCAACGCCATTCACGCAACGTCACGTCAATCGGGTGCATTTGCAAACACTCAGTTGGACAAACCGCCACGCATTTTTTGCAACCGATACAGGCATCGGCAACGACCGCATGAATTTGTTTTGGCGCACCGACAATCGCATCGGTTGGGCAAACTTTGAAACAACGTGTACAACCTGTGCAAGTATCTTCGCTTACTCGCGCCACCATCGGTTCAGCGTCTTCGGTTTGACTTAAATCCACATCAACACCAAGTAATTTGGCGAGTTGTTCCACTAATGCACTGCCACCAGGTGGGCAAAGTGTCACAGGGGCTGCACCTAAAACAACGGCTTCGGCGGCAGGTCTGCAACCAGGAAAACCACATTGTCCACATTGTGAACCAGGCATTAAGGCTTCAACACGTTCAACAAGTGGGTCGGATTCAACTTTGAGATATTTCGCGGCAATCCCTAAGCTCAAGCCTAAGGCTAATCCTAATAACGTTAAGATGATAATCGCAGAAAAAACGTACATGACCGCGCCTCTTAGGATTCGTA
>JAQTOT010000102.1 GCA_028713145.1 Methylococcales bacterium | reverse complement strand
GCTTGATGCCACGCTAATTTGTCCAATCATGCTTGTGACGGTGTGAATTGAACCAACAATATCTTCCATTGTGTGACCTGCATCAACCACCAACTTACTGCCATCTTCAATTTTTTCGACCGAATCGTTAATCAAATTTTTAATTTCACCCGCAGCGGCAGCGGCACGTTGCGCCAAACTGCGAACTTCGCTTGCTACCACTGCAAAACCACGACCTTGTTCACCTGCACGCGCCGCCTCAACCGCTGCGTTTAATGCCAAAATGTTGGTTTGGAACGAAATACCATCAATCACAGAAATAATATCCACAACTTTGCGCGATGATTCGTGGATATCCTCCATTGTGCTAACAACACGACTAATCACTTCCACACCTTTTGTCGCGCGAATTGACGCGCCAATCACAAAGTCATTAGCCTTATTTGCGTTATCAGTATTAGATTCAACCATCGTCGTGAGTTCGTGCATACTTGCAGCGGTTTCTTCAATCGCGCTGGCTTGTGTTGTGGTGCGATGCGACAAATCCGTATTGCTGCCCGCAATTTCTTTTGAACTTTCATTGACGGTGCGCGTAATGCCTTTGATTTGATCGACAATTTCAGTCAGTTTATAAACCGTGGTATTGGCGTTATTTTTGATATTTTCAAATTCACCGCTGTATTCATTAGTAATCATTTGCGTCAAATCACCGCGTGCGAGTGCATCAAAAATGTTTGCCATGTCGCCATAACTTTTCTCACACGTTTCGAGCAATAAATTTAACCCTTGCGCGAGTTGTTTAAAGAAGGCTTGTGAGGTTTGCGTTTCGATTCGACCATGAAAATTACCCGTTGTAGCTTGAGCAACGATATTTGAAATTTGTTTTTCTAACGCTAATTCAGTCGTTTTATCCACCCATTGTGTTGCACGACCAATATACATATCTTGTTCATCAAAAATAGAGACGACCGTGACAGCAAGTGTTTTTCCACCCAACGTCATATTTCGAGTACGAATTTCTTTGTCTGGTGCTGAAAACCATTTTTTATCGTCATCATTCTCTAAATAGCTACTTAGCAAGGTGTTATACATTTTTTCAAATTTATAATCAGGAATACGCTTTGCAATGTCGGCTTCCATGTCTTTCCATAATTTCACACCCGCTTTGTTCGTATAAACAAATTCACGTTGCGAATTTGAAAGCGTTACAGGCATTGTCACTTCATCTAATGCCATTTTAATGCGTGTCATTTCGTTGGCGAGTATGCGTTGCTCAGACATTTCAAAATCATTCAAAATTGCCATCGCTTTAATCGCTCGCATCATTTCGCCAAATTCATTTTTTGAAAAATCATTGCTTTTAATTTCTTTGCCTTCAGTGGCATCTTTAATCAGTTGCGTGGCGTTTTTAATCGGTTTTAACACGCTAAGTAACGTTAACATCGACCATGCAAGCAAAGCCCCCGAAATCATAAAACCGATGATAGCCACTTGTACTTGAAATTGCTGTACCACTTTTGCAGAAATATCTTTACCTTCAGTAAGATGGTTTTCAATTTCCGTACGATGAAACTCCACTAATTTTTCAATTTCGTCAGTAAATTGACGGTCAAAACCCTTTACTGAATCATCGACGGTAAAAATGGTTTCAGGATTACCTATTTGATAGTTTTTTAGCGCGGCGTGATATTTTTCCATCAAGTCATTGTGCGACTTAATGGCAACATCAACCAAAGCAACAAACTCTTTTTCTGGTACGTCTACCATCAAACGGTTTAATTCCTGTAGTTTTTTAATCACTTTATCGCCTTCATCATCAAAGGACTTACTGTATTTGGTAAATTGCGAGCCATCTTGTCCGCGTAACAAAATGTTTTTCCATTCTTGAATTTGTGTTTTAAATACCAATTGCGTTGAACGTGCCGCGCTGAGACTTTTTGCATGCGTTTCAACCTCTTGCATATTTTTTTCAACGACAGTTTTAATCACACCTAAACCATAAGAGCCGTAAGCCCCAATACCGCCAAGTGAAATGAGTGACACGCAAACTAAAGTAATTAGCTTGGTCTTAATGGTGATATTGTTAAACATGCGACGAATTGCATACGTCAAACTGGGCGGAATGATTTCACCCGCATCCAGTTTCACTTTGCTTTTACCCGTATTCATGTTTCGATAAAGCGTGGCAGCGGTGGCAATTTCACTCGCTGACGGTTTATTTCTTACCGAAACATAACCGACCACTTTATTGTTTTCCCAAATAGGCAAAGCGTTAACGTGAACCCAATAAAATCCACCATCTTTCGTGAGATTTTTAACAATGCCTGCCCAAGAATTTCCTGATTCCAACGTTTTCCACATATCCGCAAACGCCGCTCTAGGCATATCGGGATGACGTACAATACTATGCGATGCACCAATCAGTTCTTGTTTTGAAAATCCACCAATACGAATAAAATCATCATTGACATAGGTGATTTTGCCTTTTAAATCGGTTTTAGAAACGATTAAGTCAGTATCTGTTAAAACATATTCTTGGTTCGAAGACATATTTAATTCACTTTACGGGTTAAAATTCAGCAGTTTTTTTATTTTTGAGCAATTACACCTTTATGACTTCAACACAAAATCCTTTACGTCCTGTTGTCGTGTCATTTTCTGGTCATGATCCTTGCGGTGGCGCAGGAATTCAAGCCGATATTGAAGCCATTACCAGTCATCATTGTCACGCTGCAAGTATCATTACTTGTCTCACAGCGCAAGATACGAAAAATGTAGCAGAAATCATGCCGCAAAACCCTGACAAAATCCGTCAACAAGCCAAAATGTTGTTACACGATTTGCCTGTTCATGCGTTTAAAATCGGCTTAATTGGTCATGCGGACACCGCGCAAGTCATTTACGACATCGTTCAAAAATATCCGTTGATTCCTGTCATTTTAGATCCCATTTTAGCCGCTGGTGGCGGGACAAATTTGGCAAATGATACGTTGATTTCTGCGATGAAAGAATTGCTGTTGCCGCTGACAACCGTTTTAACTCCTAACTGTGACGAAGCACGGCGTTTAACGAATTTGGAGGATGTTGATGCGTGCGGTTTAAGTTTGCTGGAAAATTTTGGCTCAGAATATGTGCTAATCACAGGCGCAGATGAAGCAACGGAAAGTGTTGAAAATCGACTCTTTCATCACCATCACAAAGATAGTTTTACTTGGGCAAGATTACCCTCGACATATCACGGTTCAGGTTGCACGCTTGCCGCGAGCATTGCCGCATTATTGGCGCATGGTGTACCACCAATTCGAGCAATTAGTAACGCGCAAGAATACACTTGGCACAGTTTGCAAAAGGCGTATAAAACGGGGGCAGGGCAGTCAAATCCGAATCGTTTTTTTTGGAGAGATTAAATGTTTGCCATGCCAAAAAACGGACTTTATGCGATTACCCCTGACGGAAAAACAGCAGAGGAAATTTTAGAATTCACGCAAGCAGTTTTGAAAGGTGGCGCGAAGATTGTTCAATATAGGTTTAAAGCACATCCCCCCTTGCCCCCCTTCAAAGGGGGGAATGGTTCTGTGCAATTTGAGAACTATCAAATTGAACGAAACTTTCTCCCCCCTTTGGAGGGGGGCGGGGGGGAGGTGCTTTTAGCGCAGCAATTACTTAAACTTTGCCATACTTACAATGTGCCGCTAATTATTAACGATAACGTTGAACTTGCCGACAAAATTGGCGCAGATGGTGTGCATTTGGGCAAAGAGGATGGCTCAATTTCTCAAGCACGGGCGCGTTTAGGTGAAAAGGCAATTATCGGTGTGTCGTGTTACAACTCGTTAGAACGGGCAGTTGCAGCCGAAAAAGAGGGAGCAACTTACGTTGCATTTGGACGGTTTTTCAGCTCGACCTCAAAACCACTTGCCGCTCCCGCACAAATCGGCACATTAACTGCTGCAAGAAAAATTTTAACCGTTCCAATTGTAGCAATTGGTGGAATTTTGCCCGAAAACGGTGCATCACTGTTAAATGCTGGTGCAGATTTACTCGCCGTCATTGGTGGTTTAGCAACTGAAAATCCACGGCTTTCTGCACAAAATTATTGCCGCTTATTTTCACAATAAATTCACTAAAAAATGCTACCTTTTGCCAACATTTTTCTCATCTTCATTCTAGGATTCGTTATGACTCAGCAAAACGCTCTCGCGCTAGAAACTGTTGAAATTGCCGCAACATCAACACACAAATACTCTGTCATTTGGTTGCACGGTTTAGGTGCTGACGGACACGATTTTGAAAACATCGTGCCTGAATTGCATTTAACACAGTCGCCACACATTAAATTTATTTTTCCACACGCTCCTGTACAAAAAATTACGATTAACAACGGCGCACAAATGCGAGCGTGGTATGACATTTTGCGACTTGATAATTTAGACCGAGAAGTCGATGTTGCGGGAATTGAACGTTCTGCACAGCAAATCAACCAATTGATTCAAAAAGAAATCGACAGTGGCATTGCCGCAAAAAACATTTTGCTGGTGGGATTTTCGCAAGGCGGCGTTTTAGCGTTGCATACAGGTTTGCGTTTCAATCAGCAACTAGCAGGAATTGTCGCGCTTTCAGCGTATTTGCCAACGCTGGATTCTTTGCCAAATCAACGCTCTCAAGCCAACAATCACACGCCCATTTTTATGGCACATGGCATTATTGATTCCATCGTTGCCATTGAAACAGGCAAAGCCGCATTTGATGGATTGAAAGCCTTAGGTTATGACATTCACTGGCATGATTATTTGATGGAACACAGCCTGTGTGTTGAAGAAATTGAACATATCGCAACGTTTGTGAATACGGTTTTTAAATGATTTCAACAGATTTTAGAATAATGAGCCTGCTTGATTGGCTCGAAAATGATTGCCTTTTAAATGTCCAAAGCTGTGAAGCTGCGTCAAATGATGCGAGTTTTCGCCGTTATTTTCGCGTCAAAATCGACGACAAAAATTTCATTGCCATGGACGCGCCACCTGATAAAGAAGACATTGTGCCGTTTATCGAAATTGCCACGTTGTTCAAAGAGGCAAATGTGAACACGCCGACGCTGTTACATTGCAATTTAGAAGACGGCTTTTTATTGCTTGAAGATTTTGGCTCGCAATGGCTACTCGATGAATTAAGCGAACACAATGCAGGCGAGCTTTATGCGAAAGCGTTAATCGATTTATTGCCGTTGCACACGCATGAAAACTTATTAAATGCGAATTTGCCTGCTTACGATGCAGCGCTTTTACGCCGCGAAATGGCATTGTTTGAGCAGTGGTTTGTTGAACAACTTTTAGATGACGAATTACCACAAGCCTTGTGGGAAAACGTGCAACAGCTTTTGATTCAATCTGCGCTTGAACAGCCTGTTGTTTGCGTGCATCGCGATTATCACTCGCGCAATTTGATGGTTTTGGAAAATGGCGATTTGGGAGTTTTAGATTTTCAAGATGCCGTTTTAGGTGCGTTGACGTATGACATCGTCTCGTTATTACGTGATTGTTATATCGATTGGGATGATAAAAAAATCGAAAATTGGCTGCACGATTATTTTGAAAAATTACACGCTGCAAAGGTTGTCGATTGCGACTTTGCAACGTTTAAACGCTGGTTTGATTTAATGGGAATGCAGCGACATTTAAAAGCGATTGGGATATTTGCCCGTTTGCATTTGCGTGACGAAAAATCGGATTATTTAAAATCGATTCCTCGCACGCTCAATTACGTTGTGCAAGTTTGTGGCGCGTATCCAGAATTGCACGAATTTCAAACGCTTGTAAAAAATTTTACAACTCGCTCATTGCCCAACGTGGTCTAGCAAAAATTTCTAACTCTTGGATTTCACCCAGTAAAAAACGTTGATACCCCGCATAGGCAATCATCGCTCCGTTATCAGTGCAAAATTCAGGACGTGGAAAAAAAATCTGTCCGTTTTCTTTTTCCATCATGTCAGTGAGCGTAGCGCGAATTTTGATGTTTGCGCTTACACCACCTGCAACCACTAAGGTTTTCAAACCTGTTTGTAATAACGCACGACGACATTTAATCGCTAACGTGTCCGCGACGGCATCTTGAAATGCTAAAGCAATATCGGCTTTATCTTGTTGTGTTTGGTCGCTTTTTTGAAAAGTGGTCAGCGCAAAGGTTTTCAAACCACTGAAACTAAAATCTAATCCTGCGCGGTCAGTCATTGGTCGCGGAAATTTAAAACGCGCGTGTCCCGATTTTGCGAGTTCGGACAATTTCACACCACCAGGGTAGGGCAAACCGAGTAATTTTGCGGTTTTATCAAATGCTTCACCTGCGGCATCATCGAGTGATTCACCGAGTAATTCATATTGTCCAACGCCTGAAACTTGCACCAGCAACGTGTGACCGCCTGAAATCAGCAATGCCACAAATGGAAATTCGGGCGGATTTTCTTCAAGCATTGGCGCAAGTAAATGTCCTTCCATGTGATGCACCGCAACGGCTGGTTTTTGCCACGCAAATGCCAAACTTTGTGCCGTTGCTGCGCCGACAAGTAACGCTCCCATCAAACCTGGCCCTGCGGTGTAAGCGATTGCCGTAATATCGTTTTTGGTTAAATTACTTTCGTGCAAAAGTTGTTTGATTAGTGGAATCAGTTTTCGAATGTGGTCGCGCGAGGCAAGTTCTGGCACTACGCCACCGTATTCACTGTGCATTTCAATTTGACTGTAAAGCAAATGGTGAACTAATCCACGTTGCGAATGATAAATTGCAACGCCTGTTTCGTCGCACGAGGTTTCAATGCCGAGAATATACATGATATGTATCTAACAAAATTTGAAAAATTAAGTGGTATTTTACCTCAATAAAAAAGCCCCGCCCTTTTCGACTAGGAAAAGGTGCGGGGCTTTTGGATTCTACTTAAATTTTAAACAGCGTAGAAGTCGGTAGCCGCAAGACTGGTAACAACACCAACTGTACCAATTTGAACAGAACCTGTTGTCCAGTTGCCATCTGCATCGTAGTAAATCGCACCAGTATCATAAGCAACGGCGTATTTTGCAACGTGTGTAGAATCAGTGCTAATGTTTCCGATGTTAACACCAAGCGCACCTAGATTTGTTGACGTATCGAAGACAATATCTTTCAAAACACCACCAGTGGTTAGCGCTGTTCCACCTTGCGTAACAGTAGATGCAACAGAGGTTGCTGTCGCACCAGTTAGAGTCACAGCGGTAGCTGCCAAATCAGTCACATTTGTGCCTGCGGTTGTAGATGTAAATACAACTGTTGCAGTTGAAGCTGTTCCCGTCGTATAGCCTGTTAGCGTTCCTGTGACAGTTGCATTTGCAAGGGTTACCGAGGCACCCACCGCTTTACTCGCAAATGCAGTTGCCACATCAGCAGCTGTTACTGGTCCCGTTGCACTCACCGTGATACCTGCAAGAGTGAATGTATTTCCTGAAACAAGATCAGGAAGGACAACAGACGCACTTTCAGTGGAATGAAGTGATGCAACTGTTCTGGCTTGAGCGGCCGCTGTACCACTACCCAATGTGACAATGTCTGTACCATGAGTAAATCCACTAATCGTATCGGCACTGGTTGAAGTCGTTCCTAAAACAACAATATCAGCTCCAGCCGCCAAGGTAATTACGTCTAATCCTTCGCCACTTGTAATAGTTCCACCACCCACGAAGGCAGTAATTGTATCAACACCTGCACCACCAAGAATGTTACCGCCGCCTGTTGCCGTTGCACCGATTAAAGTAGTTGGCGTTGCGCTGGTAAATTCGCTCACATCGATGATGTTGCCTGTTGCCGCAGTGGTTAAAGATAAATCCACTTTGTTAATGCCTGTTGTTGCAGCAGTTGTGTCTAATGCAACCGTGACAGCTGCTGTATTGGCTGCCGCTTTAAGAACTTCAACACCTGAAATTTTTGTCCAAATGTCAGTATTTGCAACAGCAAAAGTAGTTCCCGACGTACCAACTAAAAGCGTATCGGCTATGCCATCGCCACCGATAACGGTTGTGTCTGTTGCTGCGTTAGAAGTAAATAAATCAGCTTGTAATAAGTAAGTTAACGTATCGTTTCCAGCTCCTGCATCAATGCTATCAGCCGCAACGCCACCCGTAATAGTATCTGCACCAGAGCCACCAATAATTGTTGCCGCTGTTGAGGGACCGGTAATGTTCACCGCTGTTTTACCCGCTACAATTTTGGTTGTTAACGCTGGAGCGACCACTGTTGTTGAGGTTTCAATTCCTTTTCCAGTTGTACCACCAGTCATATAAACATAACCTTTAGTCAAACTTAGCCAATCCGTCACTTCGCTATTTAACTTCAACACTTGTGCTTGAGTGAATGATTCGAGCTGCCCTGCATCGACTGTTGAGAATTGCGCGACGTGTTTTGATGTCAAAGCCGCGACAGCGGTGCTATCGGTGAGTTTTGGAATTGCGTCAGTAGTTAAACCTTTAAGAGAAGCAAGTTTGATATTTTCAATTTGCGAAGCTGTCAACGCATCCACATTGCTTGTGGTTAAGCTGTTTATTTGTTTTGAAGTTAAATTAACCGCCTGTTCATCAGTAATGGCGGCAATATCCGCATCCGTAAAACTGGTAATATCAAGACTTTTAATGGCTTTTGGATTTAATGCGGCAATGGCAGCTGTTTGTAATGCAGCACCTTTTTCAAGCGTCCATTTTGCAAGCACATTTGCAGTTAAACCTGCCGCCGCATCAGCAGAAATTTGTTCAATTTGCGAAACAGTCAACGAAGCGGCTTGCCCTGTTTTCATTGCGGCTAATTGTTCTGGTGTTGCTGATGCGATTGCCGCTGGTTGTAATGACGCAATTGCCGCTGGCGTAATTGCCGCAAATGCAGCAGGTGTCATCAACGCAAAGTCTTCAGCTTGCAATGCAGCGATTTGAGCGGGTTTTAAGGCTTTTGTGAGTACAGGTGTTAAGGCTTCAACTTGTTCTGGTATGAGAGCTTCAATTTGATTTGAACCCGTTGCGGTA
The DNA here is from genome assembly GCA_028713145.1 of Methylococcales bacterium. Taxonomy (GTDB): domain Bacteria; phylum Pseudomonadota; class Gammaproteobacteria; order Methylococcales; family Methylomonadaceae; genus UBA10906. Next base: position 905 of record JAQTOT010000102.1, on the reverse strand, counting down.
TCTAACCCCGCGATATTTTTTGTGGTTAACGCCGCAATCGCCACAGGATCAATTGCCGCAATGGACTCTGGTTTAAAGGCTTTAATTTGCGTTGAGGTTAAGGCTTTGATAATTCCAGGTGTGAGTAATGCAGCACCGTCAACATCAATCAATGCAATTTGTGAAGGTGCAATTAAGCCGAACTGAGCAGGTTTGAGAGCTTCTAATTGACCGTCGCCTGTGAGCTGAGAAAGTTGCAACGCACTAGTATTTGATTTATTAAAGCCCGCAATTGCAGCGGGACTAATTGCTGCGATCAGTTCTGAATTGGTGCTTAGTCCTGTAATTTGGCTCGCTTTTAATGCACCGATTTGTGCTGACGTTAAAAAAGGAATTTGATCTACGGTTAAGGATGTAAGACTTTCCGTTTTAAGAGCCGCAAAACTTTTCGGTGACACCGCAGCAAGTAAACTGCCATCTAATGCCGCTAAAAGTCCCGTGTCTAATGCCGCAAAGGTTTTTGAAGGCAAAATAGCCATTTGTTCAGGAGTAAAAGAAATAACTTGTTCTTCATTTAAACCTGCAACTTGCTTTGTGCCTAACGCTAAAATTTGCGCGGAAGTCAATGCGCCAATTTGCTGAGGTGTCAGCAGTGCAATGGAATCGGCGGTTAAATTTTTGATAGACAAACCTGCAAGTCCACCAGGTGATTTTACAGTACCCGCTGAAAGCGCACCAATGTGATCGCCGTCCAACGCAGCTAATTGTTTCGCACTGAAAGCTGCAACTTGAGTTGAAGTCAACGCGGCGGCTTGCTCTAAACTTAGCCCGTTCACCTGATCGGTTGTCAGTAAGTTAATAGGCAATGCACTCAAAACAGATTTGACTGGAATACCTGCTAATGCGTCGGGATCGATATATTTAAA
>JAQTOT010000101.1 GCA_028713145.1 Methylococcales bacterium | reverse complement strand
TCGGCATCATCTATGAGTCGCGCCCGAACGTGACGGCGGATGCTGCTGGGTTGTGCCTGAAGTCGGGCAATGCCGCCATCCTGCGCGGTAGTGTATGGCACAACGCAATAGGTGCAGTATTTGCTGCAACCTTCCATTACCGATACAAACGCTTTTACACCGTCTGCTTTCGCTTCGGGTAAGTTGTCGAATTTTTCAATTTCAGGAAAAGAAATATCGACCACTGGTTTATGTTGCGAGCGAACTTCGTTAAGTAATTGTGGCAAACGATGCAAGGTTTGCGGGCCAAAAACCATATCGACAAACGGCGCACGTTTTTGAATGGCAGCACCTTCTTGACTCGCAACGCAACCGCCCACACCGATAATGACATCAGGGCGTTTGTCTTTAATTTTTCGCCATCTGCCGAGCGCAGAAAAAACTTTTTCTTCGGCTTTTTCACGAATTGAACAAGTGTTGAGTAATAAAACGTCGGCTAATTTTGGGTCATCCGTTAATTCAAATCCATGTGAAGCCTGCAACACGTCACGCATTTTGTCCGAATCGTATTCGTTCATTTGGCAACCGTTGGTTTGAATATAGAGTTTTTGGGTCATAATTTTTGAAGTTAGAGTTTTTAAAATTGGGTTTTGACGTATGTATGAGCGTATTCTACAAAGAAAAAAGTTAATTTGTCGCAGGTCGCGTGATTTGCTTACCAATAAATAAATCATTACTGACAACTTTGACTGCTTGCACCCATTTGAGCGATTCTTGGCATTCGGGTGAATAAGGCGGTTCTTTACACACACTGACGCGTCCGTCGTTAAATTCGTCAAAATGAAAATTCACCAGCGGGCGAATGCGTCTATCCGCAGGTGGAATGGTGTAATCCATGATGGTTTGCTCATTAAAATGCAGCAAATCTAAAATCAGTTTTGGCACTTGATAAAGCGGTAAACGCCCTGTTTTCACCGCTCCTTTTTTACCATCGATGACAATCAGCGGCGTGCTAACATGAAACTGAAACATCGCGTCTGAAAATTCACTGCGATTATCCGCTAAAACGCCTGATTCTTCATAACCTGCAAAGTTTTCGCCCAAAAACGGTAAATGATCACCAAATGCCACAATAATGCCATCAGGGTCACGTTTTTGTAATTCTTTGACAAAATCCATGAATTCACGAGATTTATAGTAAGTCGTGTTCGCGTAACCATTCACTTCTTCAACTTGTGAATTGCTAGTAATTTGCACAGGGCGATTTTCATTAAGTGGATAATCCCAATGCCCAAAATACGTCACGATGTAATCTAAAACAGGCTGTCCATTATTTAACGGTAATTTTTCTAGCACTTGACGATATAGCGAACTGTCACCTAAAAATTCGCGGTTAATATCGTCCAATACAAAATCACCTTCTGACCAATACGTTTCAAAACCCACTCGTTTATACGCATTCACTCGATTCCAAAAAACGGGCGTGTTGGGGTGTGAGGCAATCGTTTTATAACCATAATCGCCCAATAAACGCGGCAAGCATGGCACATCGTTAATCAATTGCCGTTCAAATTTCACCGTGTCTTTTGTGACGGGAAAACCGCACAAGACTTCAAATTCTGAATTTGCGGTCATACCAGCAAAAACAGGCACAATCGACGTTGAATTACCTGCACTTTTCCATAATTTACGAAAATCGTCTGCAAGTGGATTTTTACTAAATTTCACTTTCGTTAATTTATTTGCGTCCCAAAATGACTCCAACAAAATCAAATGTACATTGCGTGGCGTGAAATTTTCAAAGGTATTTTTTTCCGTATGCTGATTTAACAAAAATTCGGCAGCTTCCTTTGCATCCCCAATATCAGGCGCGCTGTCAGCAAGTAAAAAAAATCGTGCCGTTTCAACCAGTGTGTGAATTGTCGCGCCTTGCCAAACGTAATTTGAACGCTGATTCCAAGGTGTTGTACCAATATATTTATCAATGGGATCAACAATTAAATTAGGTTGATAAAGTGTTGTAAGCGTTAACAAACTTGCAAATACGCCACCCACATAATTTTGCCAGTGACGCACCGTGAGATTAAAAAACATCAAGCTAACTAAGCCCGCTAAAACAATCGCTAAAGCGATAAATTGCCAACCGTTCAAAATTAAAAGTAGTGAACGCAAAGCAAAAATATCATCGGGCATCAAAGGACCACCAAAAAAAGAGATTTTTATCGGATTCCCGACATATAAAATCCCCATAATCAGCGCGTGCAAAATCGTAAAACTCCACGCCCGACGTGACAGCGCGTACAAAATATAAGCAAAAATTAGCTGTGTTAGAAAATCAATCGGAATCGCTTCAAGAAAAATTTGTACATCGAAAAACAAAACACTGATGACGTAACAAAGAGCGTAAAAAAAAGCCGTTGTTAAAACAGGCAACAGCGGAAAATCTTTAAATCCTAAATGAAAAAAGTTTTTATGCTGCAAATGTTTTCTAAATAGATAACTTTCAAATACCCTTTTTTTAAGCATTGAGCATTTCCTTAACTAACTGCGCCATGTTTTGAATGCCGCCGCCCTGCCCTAATTTTTCGCGCACGACCTCTAAATCAGTCCGACAATTTTGCGCGGCTTCTTTATCGGTTAAAAAATGCGTAATCTCAGTCGCTAAATTTTGCGCTGTCGCCTCATTTTGAATTAACTCACGCACAATACCTTCACCAAAAATGATATTGGGTAAACCAATAAAGCGTGTTTTGACCAGCATTTTCCCTAAAAAATAAGTCAGTGAATTCAGGCGATAACAAATCACCATCGGAACGCCAAGTAAGGCAATTTCAAGCGTTGCCGTTCCCGAACACGTCATAATCGCATCGCAACATTGCATCACGTCATAGGGTTGATTTTTAATCACAGTGACATTCACCTTCGCGCGATTTAAATAATTTCGAATCAGTGAATCGGGTAACGAATCGGCTTGCGGCAAAATAAATTGCACGTTGGGAAAATTCACTTTTAATTTTTGCGCGGTCTCAAGCATCACGGGCAACAAACGTTTAATTTCATTCGCACGGCTTCCCGCAACTAAGCCAATAATGGGAGCATTGGAATCTAAATTGAATTGTTTAAGTGCTTCTGATTTGGATAATTTTGGTATCACTTTATCCACAGATGGATGCCCAACGTAACGCACTGGGACGTTTTCAGCCTCGTAATATGCGGTTTCAAACGGAAAAATAACCGCCATCATGTCAATGACTGCGCCGTATTTTTTAACGCGATTTTTACGCCACGCCCACACCTGCGGACTGACGTAAAACAACACTTTGATGCCATTTTGTTTCGCAAATTTGGCAAGTTGATAATTAAACTCTTTGTAATCAACGCAAATCAACAAATCGGGACGTTCGTTAAGTAATAATTCCTGCATCTTTTTCAACGCGCGACGGATTTCAACATAATGTTTGATAACTTCCACTGCGCCAATGACCGCAATTTGACTGGAATCATAGCAAAGTGAAATGCCCGCTTGAGACATTTTCGCACCACCCATTCCGATAGCGTGAAGTTTTGGGAATTGTTTTTTAAGTTCTAAATACAGATTGGCTGCATGAGAATCGCCCGAACTTTCGCCCGCGCTCAGACAAATTTTAAAAGATCGATTAGAGGGCATAACGCTTAAAACTGCTCCATATCAATACCACTTTCATCTTTATAACAGGTATGAATTTCGAGTATTTCATCCCACGCTCGAAAAAAAGCCGCCACACATTGAGGATCAAAATGCGAGGGGGCATGATCTTGTAGAAATTGAGCTGCTGCGTCAATTGTCCATGCTTTTTTATAGGGTCGCGCAGACGTTAGCGCATCAAAAACGTCTGCAACCGCCACAATGCGTCCGTAAAGAGGGATTTGTTCCCCTTTTAAACCGTTTGGATAACCACTACCATCAAATTTCTCGTGATGACTCAGTGCCATAGTAGCGGCGGTGCGGATCAGCAGCGAATCACTGCCACTCAAAATGCTGTAACCCACCAGCGCGTGTTGTTTCATAATCGCAAATTCTTCATCACTGAGTTTGCCTTGTTTAAGTAAAATCGCATCAGGTGTTGCCACTTTACCAATGTCGTGCATCGGTGCCGCTTCTAAAATTAACTCTTGTTCGGTTTCAGACAGCCCAAGTTCCCGCGCAATTAACTTTGAATAATTTGCCATGCGAATCAAATGTTGCCCTGTTTCAGGATCACGATGCTCGGCAGCGCGTGAAAGACGCAACACCATTTCTCTTTCTCTTGCTCGCAAATCGGTCGTGGCTTTTTTGACTTCACAAGCAAGCCAAGCCGCTCTGTCTGAGAGCGCGTGTTGTGTTTCACGCAACATCAGTAAATTTTTCACCCGCGCAAGTAATTCCATTTTATCGACGGGTTTATTTAAAAAATCATGTGCGCCAAGTTCTAACGCTTTTTGTTTGACTTCGTTTTCTGTATCGGCTGTCACGATGATAATGGGAATATCTTTGTAATCCTCCATTGCCCGAAATTTCACTAAAAATTCCAAACCATTCATGACAGGCATCATGTAATCGAGTAACACTAAATCGGGTTCGTTCGTGCTTGCCCAAGCTAAGGCTTTTATTGGATCATCAAAACAAATCGATTCCGTTACGTCGTCAACTCTTTTTAGCAAATGACGAAATAGGGTCAAATTTGTTTGGTTATCATCAACAATTAGCACTCGAGACATGAAAAATCTATCCTTTACTTTTTAAATTCATTTGGTTATTCGCGCGTTATTTATTGTTTTCAATAAAGACTTTAACGCGATTTAATTCTTGTTCAATTTGAATGGCGAATTCTTCAATTTCAGTCCAATTTTTTGTTGCCACAACGCGCTCTGCTTTTTCGCACAATTCACGCAAAACTTCTGCGCCGATGTTTGCGCTTGAACCTTTAATGTTGTGAATAATTTCTGTAATCGTTTCACTCTTGGTTTTGACAGCATTGGTTAATTTTTCTTTTAACGGATCTATTGATTCATAAAAAACGTCAAATAATTCATCAATAATTTCTTTGTCGCCATCAAATAAATTTAGCATTCGATTTATATCAATAGCAGGCGACGTGTTTTGAATTGCAGCGATTTCTGTGTCGTTAGTTTGGACTTCATCGACACTATCGTAAGTATCGAGCAACCATTTTTTTAACGTTTGTTGTAATTTTCCAATTTCGATAGGTTTTGAAATGTAATCATCCATACCTGCGTCAAGGCAACGTTCTCTATCGCCTTGCATAGCATTCGCTGTCATAGCGACAATCGGAACAGGGATGAAGTTATGATTTAATTCATGATGGCGAATCAAGCGTGTTGCCACAAAACCATCCATAATCGGCATTTGGCAATCCATTAACACTAATGCGTAATCATGGTTCGTCGTCAACACGTCAAACGCTTCCTGCCCATTATTGGCAATATCCACGTCTAAGCCCATTTTTTCTAGCAATCGAACCGCAATTCTTTGATTAACTGCATTATCTTCCACTAACAATACACGGTGTTTTTCCCCTGCATTCGCGGCAAAGTGAGTAAGAATAGTTTTTGTCGCAACATGCGTGTGGGTTTCGTGATAAAATGTTTCAATCAAACTATCAAACAACGTCGATTGTTTAACAGGCGTAATTAAAATTTGGGTCGCCCCTGCATTCAACAATTTGTGACGTACTTCTGACTCGCGTGATGGCTGGCAAACAATAATTGGTACCTGTGCGAAAGCCTTTTCGGCACGCAATAATTGAACGACATTTAGCAATTCATCAAAAACCAATCCAGCAAGCAAAATAGCATCATACGATTTTTCGTTATCTTTCACTTGTTCTAAAAGTGCGTGTGTTTCCAAAATGTTATCGCACGAATGAATATCTACGCCCCACTCATTCAAGTACGACACATAGATTTCATGATGCCCTTCGTTATAGCCCAACACTAACACCAATTTATTTTTTAGTTTGTTGCGGGTTATAGCCTGTTCATCAACATTGTTTGCCAATTTGAATGGCACTTCCATCCAAAATGTTGAGCCGTGACCGAGTTCACTTTCTACGCCAATGCGCCCGTGCATCAATTCAATCAATCTTTTACAAATCGACAAACCTAATCCCGTTCCGCCGTATTTGCGTGTCGTAGAACTGTCAGCTTGGGAAAAAGGTTGAAAAAGACGTTGTTGTGCTTCTTCAGAAATGCCAATGCCGTTATCGGTAATTTCAATGCGTACCCAGCACTTTTTGCCGACTCGTTGTTTTAAAATCGCCCGAATTAACACCGTTCCTTCATCGGTGAATTTGATGGCATTACTTAAAAAATTCAACACAATTTGCCGTAAACGCATCGGGTCGCCCAGCAAATGTTCAGGAATTTTCGGGTCAACATAACTAATTAACGACAACGATTTTTCGTGAGCTCTAGGCGCAATCACATCGTTGCTACCGTCAATAACATCGTTAAACGAAAAACCGATATTTTCGAGTTCAAATTGCCCTGCTTCAATTTTCGAAAAATCTAAAATATCGTTGATGATGCCAAGCAGCGCGTTAGAGGAATTTTTAATAATGGTGGTGAATTCGAGTTGCTCTGCATCAAGCGGCGTATCAAGTAACAAATCTGTCATGCCAATAATGCCATTCATCGGCGTGCGAATTTCATGACTCATGGTTGAGAGAAATTCAGATTTTACTTTTGTGGCTTGCTCAGCGGCATTTTTTGCTTCGATTAACTGTAGTTGAATGATGCGTTGTTCGCTAATGTCTCGAAAACAAACGACAACGCCAACTAATTTACTACTTTCAAATAACGGCGTACTGGAAACACTTGCGCTAAAACACGTTCCGTCTTTTCTAAAAAACAATTCGTCATCGGATTTGTACTCAATTTGCTTGTGCATATTGAGCAAAATTGGACAGGCTTGTGACGATAAAAATGAGCCATCAGGTCGATGATGATGCAAGATGTCGTGTACTTTTTTATCTTTGAGTTCAGCAAATTTATAGCCAAATAATCGTTCGCCTGTTTCGTTTAAATAGGTTAATTGCCCATTCAAATTCAACAAATACACACCATCGCCTAAATTATTGAGTACCGTGCGTTGCCATTCTTCAGATTTAACAGCGGCTTGTTCCATTTCTTTTTGCGCTGAAATGTCAGTACGCATCGAAATGTACGATTCTATTTTTCCATTCGCATCCAAAAACGGCACGATGGTGGACTGAACCCAATATAAATGCCCATCTTTTGCACGATTACAAATATCGGAATGCCACACTTTTCCGTTACGAATGGTTTCCCACATCGTCATAAAAAATTCTTTTGGATGAACGCCAGAATTTAATAAACGGTGGTCTTGTCCAATCAATTCATGAGCTAAATAACCGCTAATTTGAGCGAACTTATCATTTATATAAACAATACGTCCCGTTTTATCAGCGATACTGACAATTGCGTGTTGATTCAGCGCGTATTGTTGACGTTTTAATTCAAAATTGACTTGCTCTAATTCTGTAGTCATGACTTTTATGAAATTCATCAAACGAAACACAAAAGGAAGCGTAATGATTACCACAATAAAAGATGTAACGGAAATTATTACAATACTTTCAAATTGATGCGTTTGAATACTTTGAGCTGAAACATCAATGCCAAGAATGCCATCGAGTTTGCCTGAAGAATCAAAAATCGGTGCATACGCAGATAGCCAAACGCCCCAATCGTCTTTATCAATTTGGGGTTCAATGTAGACTTCGTGAGTTTGAGGTGTTGCATTAAAGGCGTTTAGAAGAGTTTCTGTGACGGATTTATTGGGATAAACATCGCCAATTTCATTTTGGTCTTTGGCTGAACCATCGACGACAAAAACAATTGTGCCATCATCCATTTTTCGCATCGTGTACGCATTAGCTATCTCCGTGCCACGCTGACGCATTTCTTGCAAATTGTTTTTTAATTTAAGGTATTCAGCTGTTTTACTGTCATCAATAGTGCGAATTTGACGGTGCATATCGCCATCAATGTTTATTGCCATGACGTTGACAAGATCACGAATTCTAAAATGCAATTCGTTTTGTAAAAAACGGTCAACCTGGACGAGCGTAACGATTGTGAGAACAAAAACACCCAGTATTGTGAGTGCGTAAAATGCTCGTGTTATTGACGTGAGCGTCCGTTTTTTGGCTTGCGCGGCTCTTTTCCAGCTAGGTTTTTTCTCACTGGATATTGTCGTCATAATGGCAGGCTCTTTCTCACTTTGTAGACTATTTTTTAGCGATGGTATTCCACGCAGCTAGCCACGCTTGTGATTGATATAATTCGCTTTTCTTATCAAGTGTACCGTTTAAAATCATGCGTAATGTGGTGTTAATGATGCCGAAGAAATAGGTATAAATCAGCATTGGCGCAAGGCTTTTAATTTCACCGCTGTTAATGCCAAGTTGAATCATTTTGAGCATTTTATTTACGGCGGGGGTTTGCAAATAGCGTTTTGCATCAGCGGGTAAAAAATCGTCTGCATTTACTTCAAACAAAAAGCGCAAAACATCAGGGGCTTCTTCAGCGAGTTTGAAAAATAAATCGACTAAACTATGCAATTGTTCAGCCGATTTTTTATAACGACGACGAATTTCATCAATCGATACGCTCAAACTGTCTAAAACCGTGTTATAGACTTCAACGGCAAGTTCTTGTTTGCTTGAAAAATAAAGATAAATCTCTTGGGTTTGTGACAATTTAGCGGCTTGCGCGATGTCTGAAAGCGACGTATTTAAATAGCCTTTACGCACAAATAAACTCAATGCTGCGCGTAAAATTTCGTCTTGTGTAGCCGTATTTTTGGGATTCAAAATATTTTTTTCCATATTTTCGAGTGACTCATTCATTGAGCCTTATGTATTTGAGTTAATGGCAGTAAAAGCCGCGTGTAAGTATTGAATCATTGACCATAAAGTCAAAATTGCTGCGATATAAAGCAGTGCATAACCGAAAGCTAAAACGGGTAATCCGAGCAAATCATCGTGATAAAGCAAAAAACCAATGGCGAGCATTTGTGCGCTGGTTTTCCATTTTCCCATTTGTGATACTTTGACGTGAGCGCGTTGCCCGATTTCTGCCATCCATTCGCGCAACGAAGCAATGGTAATTTCACGTCCAATAATGATTGCAGCAGGAATCGCTAAATAAACATCAGGAATTTTTTGCACTAATAAAATCAAGACGACAGCAACCATCAATTTGTCGGCAACGGGATCTAAAAATGCCCCGAATTGCGTTTCGAGCTGCATTTTTCGCGCTAAATATCCATCAAGCCAATCGGTAAAACCAGCAAGTAAGAAAATAAACATACAAGCCACATTCGCATTTTCCCAAGGCAAATAAAACACAATCGTCAACAATGGAATCAACGCAATGCGTAATAAAGTAAGATAAATCGGGATGTTTAATGCTAATGCCATGTTGAATTGCGTGGGTTTTAGATTAAGAAAGTGGCGTTATCATAACATTGTTTAGAGGCAGTTATGACTGATTTAACAATGGCATAATCGTTTCAAAAACCGCATTGAAACTTTCTTTTGTCAGGCGTTTTGTATTCACGTTGTAACGGCTGGTGTGATACGAATCGATTAAAAAATGTCCGTTGGATAATTCGTGTTTAGCATTATGAGCAAATTTCGCACTCGACGCTTTCAAATCGTAGGCTTTTAAAACCGCTTGATGAGCAATTAAGCCTAACGCCAAAATCACCGAATTTTCAGGCAGCGTTTTTAATTCTTTGCTCAAAAACGCATTACAAACGTTAATTTCTTCACCCGTTGGTTTATTTTGAGGTGGCAAACATTTTACGGCGTTAGTGATTCGGGCATTTTGCAAAATCAAACCATCATTCAAGGATTCTGATGTTGGTTTATTGCTAAAACCAAAATCATACAA
>JAQTOT010000247.1 GCA_028713145.1 Methylococcales bacterium | reverse complement strand
AATATCGCGTACACGCATTTGTGATACTTGCAACACGCCTTCAATCATTGATAACGCGTCCGTATCGAGCAAACTACGCGCTTTGGCTTCACGCAATAGTTCTAATAAATCGTCTAAATCTTGCGGTTCGCCTGTAAGTAAATGGCTAATTTTTTCAAGCCACGATTTTTGCGGCGTACTGGGAGGATAATCGTCACTCATAATTCAGTGTCTTCATAAGGATTAGGAATTGATAAGGTTTGTAAAAATGCAATTTCTTTGGCTTCCATTTCTTGAGCTTCTTCGTCTTCGATATGGTCATAGCCAAGCAAATGCAACGTGCCGTGCATCACGATATGCGCCCAATGATTGTGCAACGGTTTGTTTTGCTCCGTTGCTTCACGTTGCAAAACAGGCGCACAAATTACTAAATCACCAAGCAAATTTAATTCCACGCCTTCGGGAACTTCAAACGGAAAACTTAAAATGTTGGTTGCCCCTTTTTTGTGACGATACGTTTCATTGAGTTGCGCGGATTCGGTTTTGTCCACAATACGAATCGTCAACTCAAGATCATCGTCTAAGTTTGTTAAAACTGTATTAACCCAAAGTTCTAATTGCGCGTCACTTGGCTGATTTGGTGATGCAAAAACACGCTGAATATCGATGATGTTCATTTTGGTTTTTTCTCGAACGCATCGTAGGCTTCGACAATGCGTTGCACTAACGGATGACGCACCACATCGCGTGCGCTGAAATGCGTGAAACTGATGCCTTCGACTTCACCTAACACTTTTAACACATGGTGTAACCCCGACATTTTTTCTGACGGTAAATCAATCTGCGTAATATCGCCCGTAATCACCGCCGTTGAACCAAAACCTAAACGTGTCAAAAACATTTTAATTTGCTCAACAGTTGTGTTTTGGGCTTCGTCGAGAATAATAAACGCATTGTTCAAGGTGCGACCCCGCATATAAGCCAGAGGCGCAACTTCAATTACCCCTTTTTCAATCAGCTTTTCAACTCGTTCTAGCCCCAACATTTCATGCAGCGCGTCATAGAGTGGACGTAAATAGGGGTCAACTTTTTGCGCCATATCACCAGGTAAAAAACCCAATTTTTCACCCGCTTCAACGGCGGGGCGAACCAGAATAATTTTGCGAACTTGCTCAGTTTGCAACGCATGAACCGCACATGCCACAGCTAAATAGGTTTTGCCTGTTCCAGCAGGGCCAATACCAAAATTCACATCGTGCGAGACAATTTTTTGCAAATAACCAATTTGATTCGCGCCACGCCCTTTGATTAAACCGTGTTTGGTTTTAATAACGACAGGTTCCACGATAGGAATTTCAGGTTGCAAACTCACGTCAATCGACGCTTCTTGCAATGCTAAATGCACGAGTTCTGGCGTAATAAAATCTTTTTCCGTTGCCGCAAATAACGATTCCATCACCGCTCGACAACCAGCAATCACGGTTTCGTCACCATCAATTTGAAAATGATTACCACGATTCGCAATTTGTATGCCGAGACGTTTTTCTAAATGCCGTAAATGCTCGTCATATTGTCCGCAAAAATTGATTAAGCGTTCGTTGTCGTCTGGCAGTAAAACTAAATCGAGCGAACTCATGCGACCGCCGTTAAATCAATCATTCGACCACGCAACGAATTTGTGAGCGACTCGGTAATTAACACATCCACAAATTGCCCCGTTAAACGCGGATGACCAATGAAATTCACCACGCGGTTATTTTCGGTACGTCCTTGCATTTGCAACGGATTTTTCTTGGATTGTCCTTCGACCAAAATGGTTTGCGTTGTGCCAACCATTTTTTCCGCAATCGCGTTTGCCATTTCGTTAATTCGATTTTGGAAACGTTCCAAACGTTCTTTTTTAACTTCAAGCGGCACATTGTCTTCAAATTCAGCCGCAGGCGTTCCAGGACGTGCGCTGTAAATAAAACTAAATGACAAATCAAAATTCATTTCGTCGATAAATTGCATCGTTTCTTCAAATTCAACGTCGGTTTCACCAGGGAAACCAATAATAAAATCAGACGATAAACAAATATCAGGACGAACTTCGCGCAATTTACGAATAATTTCTTTGTAATCATCGATAACGTCACCACGTTTCATGGCTTTTAAAATGGCATTGCTGCCGCTTTGTACAGGCAAATGCAGATGGTTCACAAGCTGTGGAATTTCAGCAAATGCCTCAATCAATTCGTCGGTAAATTCCATTGGGTGAGACGTGGTAAAACGCAAACGGTCGATGCCTTCGATTGCCGCCACGGCGTGAAGTAATAATGAAAAATCAGCAATTTCGCCATCTTCCATTTCACCGCGATAGGCATTTACGTTTTGACCAAGCAAGTTAATTTCGCGCACGCCTTGTTTTGCTAACACGCGAATTTCAGCTAACACGTCTTCGAGTGGGCGACTGATTTCTTCACCGCGAGTGTATGGCACAACGCAATAGGTGCAGTATTTGCTGCAACCTTCCATTACCGATACAAACGCTTTTACACCGTCTGCTTTCGCTTCGGGTAAGTTGTCGAATTTTTCAATTTCAGGAAAAGAAAT
>JAQTOT010000100.1 GCA_028713145.1 Methylococcales bacterium | reverse complement strand
CACCACGCTGGTGAATAAAAATATCAGCGCATAAATCACAACATTACGCTGCCATTTAGCCAGCACTTCATCTAGTTGCCGAGAAAGAATGAGTCCAATGCCCGTATCGCCGACATCACGAATCAAAAACAATCGGAGCTTTCCATTATGCAGCGAAGGTGAAATATGACGAGTTACTTGCCTATTCGCATCGAGATGTTCGCGCAATACGACGCTGACTTGAGCAATGTTATTGCCAAAAAACTTTTCTGGATTTTCACGACGATATAACAAGTCGCCATCGTGGTTGAAAATAACAGACATGCTAGCCGAATCGTCGGGATTGATAGCTTGCAAAACTTTTGGAAAAAACCTGTACCCAATTGTCACGCCCGCAATTCCAACAAATTTGTGAACAGAATCAAAAATCGGGAAACTGAAAATCACCGACATCACACCAAAAAAATCTTTATCTGGACGAGACATGAATAATTTCGAGGATTCTGTATTTTTATGTGTGGAAAAGTAGGACTGATTAGACATTTTTCGCCCAACAATTGCCGAATCGGTGGCATGACTAATACGTCCCACGGCATCCGTGATAAACACGGTGCCTAGTTCAGGAATGTTTTTTTTGTGTTGTTCAAGCAGGTTAGTAAAGGCTTTACTTTGCGGCGAACGACGGGGCAATTTTTCTTCCGCAAGCTGATGTAATAAATGTTCGATGTTATTGAGGGTGTCGGTAATTTTTGAATCGGCATTACGCGCGTGAGCTTCGAGCAATCTATATTCAGATTCTTGTACTTGTTGATATTCGTCATAGCCCACCCAACTTAGCGTCGTGCCGACAATGAATAATACAACAATGAGAATAATGCCAATGTCCCCAAAAAATGGCTCTTTGCTATTTTGCCAATAAACCTTGTGTGCGTGCTTCATGAATAGCTTCTGCTTTGGAATTAACTTCGAGTTTTGTGTAAATGCGGCGCACATAAGTGAGTACGGTGTGACGTGAAACGGCAATTAACGTTGCAATTTCATCAGACGTAAAACCTTTGGTTATGTATTTCAATACTTCTTGTTCGCGTGCAGATAAGGTGATTTGTGGTTTATTTTCATCTGATTTCAAAAGCGTTTCAGGCGATTTATCTTGCTTAAATCGCGTCAAAATTTGGCGAGCAATCAACGGACTGATTGGACTGCCACCCGCATATAAACTGCGAATCTCAAACACGATTTTTTCAGGATGGCTGTCTTTTAATAAGTAGCCTGCCGCGCCTGCTTCAATGGATTGCATAACGTGCATTTCGTCACCAAACGCGGTACTCACCATAATGCTGCAACTTGGGCATTTCAAATGCGCCGCTTTAATCACATCAATTCCCGAACCATCAGGTAATCCAAGGTCAACTAGCAACACATCAAATTCAACAGAATCTAAGGCTAACAACCCCTGCTTTCTTGTCGTCGCTGTATTAAGCAAACACATATCGGGAGCAATTCGAATGGCTTCTTTTAACGCATTTTGAAAATGCACATCATCTTCTACTAACACCACGCGAATCATGGCACTTTTTGTCTGGTTGTTGGCAGTGAATGAACGCATATCGGCAACTAATCTAGGCAGGAAAACGCAGATGCTATCACAAATAACATTGCGACTTTGTCACTAGTTCTAGGGACATACAGCGACAAAAAAGCTGTGTAGCAGTCGATGGTACAATATAAATGATAATCTGGTAACGAACACTGCCACACGGCGTACTTTGGCATACAGCCTGAAAGGCTGGGGGCTGTGCTTTAGTTTAGATTTGCAAACACGCTAATACGTTCAAAACTCCCATCATCCAAACGCAAAGCCGTAAGTTCGCGTCCCCAAACACAACCCGTATCAATGGCAAAACAGTTATTTTTTACATAAAAACCTAACGCTGCCCAATGTCCAAAAACGAGTTTTACATCAGCCGTTTTACGATTTTTTACCTCAAACCACGGTTGTAAATGCTCAGGTTGTGAACCCAACTCGCCGTTATGTTCAAAATCTAATCGCCCATTTTCGTCACAAAAACGCATTCGTGTAAAACAATTAAAAATGAATCGTAGCTGTTCAATACCATGCAATTCTTCTGACCATAAATCAGGCAAATCGCCATAAAGCTGCGCCAAAAAATTTGCATAATCGTCAGTTTGCAACGCTTGTTCTCCAAGTGTTGCCATCTCTTTTGTTTGTGCTAAATCCCATTGCGGCGGCAAGCCTGCGTGCAACAAGCCAATCTCTAACTTTTCGTCGTAATGAAATAGCGGTTTTTTTCGCAACCAATCGAGTAATTCCTGACAATCAGGTGCATCTAAAATCGCTTGCAGCGTGTCTTTGCGTTTCACCCGTTCAGGAAAATTTGCCGCGAGAAGTAAATGAATATCGTGATTGCCTAAAACCGTCATCGCGCTGTCACCTAAATTTTTAATGAAGCGCAACGTTTCGAGCGATTTTTCGCCACGATTGACCAAATCACCCACAAACCAAAGTGTATCGATGTCTTGATTGAAAGAAAGTTTTTCGAGCAGCGCGAGCAATTCGTCAAAACAACCTTGTATATCACCAATTGCGTACTGTGCCATGTGAAATTTAAAACTTGAATGAGTGCAGGGCAGGCACAAGACCTGCCCCTACGAAAAATTATTGACGTAAATCTTTTATCGCGCGAACAACATCCTCTTTGCTCGCAATCGGCTCGATGCTAAAACCGAGTTTTTTCAGCATTTCGAGCGTGGGTTCATTGTCTTTTAACACTTCGGCTTCAAAGAACAACATGCCTTTATCTTTTGCTGTTTGCATCAAAGTTCGCATGAGTTTTGAACCAATACCTAAACGTTGGCAATCATCCGCGACCACAATCGCAAATTCAACCGAAGTTCCGTCAGGATTGACGCTGTAACGTCCAACGCCTAATTCATCTGGCATCGTTGGTTCGTCAGACACGGCAACAAACGCCATTTCTTTGTCGTAATCGATTTGCGTAAAACGCACCAGCATTTCAGGCGTGAGTTCTTGCAACGCTTGGTGATAACGGAAGTATTTTGTTTTTTCTGACAAACGACTCACAAAATCTTTTTCCATTTTCGCGTCTTCGGGGCGAATCGGACGAATCGTGACGTTTGCGCCGCTCGCCGTTAAATAACGTTGCGTGAGTTCATGCGGATACGGATGAATTGCCATGTGTGCATAACGGCTGAGTTGATGCGAACTTTGCGCTTTGATTCGAGCATCCACGGCAATTGCGCCATTTGCATCGACAATTAACGGGTTGATGTCGAGTTCTAAAATTTCAGGCAATTCGCTAACCATTTCTGAAATGTTCAACAACACATCAACCAACGCTTGTTTATTGGCTTCGGGTAAATTACGGAATTTTTGCAAATACTTCGCTGCTTTGGTTTTGCTAATCATTTGCTCAACCATGTAAGCATTCAGCGGTGGCAAGGCAACGGCGTTGTCTTTAAGAATTTCCACCATTGTGCCGCCCAAACCAAAACTAATCGCTGGGCCAAAAACAGGGTCACGAACCACGCCAATCATGAGTTCACGTCCGCTGTCGGATTTGAACATGCCTTCAACGGTCATGCCGACTTCTTTGATTTCGGGATATTTGCTTTTGATGGCGTGTTCCATTTCGCTGAAATGGCGCGAAACTTCTTCGACACTGCTGATATTCAAACGCACGCCGCCGATGTCCGATTTGTGGCTAAATTCAGGCATATTGATTTTTAACACCACAGGGAAACGCAACGTTTCAGCGGCAATCATCGCGTCTTTTGCGCTGGTGACTTTAACGGTTTGATTCACTGGAATATGGAACGCCGCAAGAATGGCTTTCGCTTCTTGAGCAGTTAAAACATCACGACCTTCGGCTAACACACGTTCAATAATCAATCGTGCGCCTGTCACGTCTGGTACTGGGCGTTCGTCAGATGGTGAAGGAATTTGTTTTAAAAGAATTTGGTTTTGCGCGTAATTGGCTAAAAAGCCAAAGGCATCAACAGCTACTTCGGGTGTGTTGAAATGCGCCACGTTGCTATTTGCAAACAACTTGCGACCTTCTTCAACTTTTGCGCCACCTGTCCATGCGGCTAAAACAGGTTTTTTGCTGTGTTTTGCGCCTTCAATAATAAATTCGGCAACTTCAGTCGGATTGGTCATCGCTTGCGGCGTTAAAATCGCCAACACGCCGTCGATGTTGTCATCTTTCAAACAAATATCGAGCGACTGTTTATAACGTTCAGAAGTCGCATCACCTAAAATATCGACAGGGTTTGCGTGCGACCAATGAACAGGTAAAACGTCATTTAGCGCGTGCAAACTTTCTTCGCTGAGTTCCGCCATTCTGATACCCACATCTTCAGCACGATCGGTACTCATCACACCAGGGCCGCCTGCGTTGGTGATAATTGCTAAACGGTCTTGCGTAACTTCGTAATTATTCGCCAACACTCGCGCCGCCGAGAACAATTCTGAAATGCTATAAACACGCACCACGCCTGCTCTTGCAATCGCGGCATTAAAGACGTTATCTCCGCCAACCATTGCGCCCGTATGCGACATAGCCGCTTTGATGCCCGCTTCGTGACGACCTGATTTAATTAACACCACAGGCTTTAAACGTGCCGCTGCTTTCAAACCACTTAAAAAACGACGTGCATCACGGATGCCTTCGACATACATCAAAATGCCAGTGGTTTTGGTATCGGTTGCCAAATAATCTAGCACTTCACCAAAATCAATATCTGCCGCCCCGCCCATTGAAACCACGGTTGAAAACCCAATATCTTGTGATTTTGCCCAGTCCAAAATCGCGGTACACACTGCGCCCGATTGTGAAAGCAGAGCCAAATTACCGTCTTGAATAACGCCGTCACAAAAGGTGGCGTTTAAAAATCCACTGGGACGCGCCACACCTAAACAGTTAGGGCCAATAATGCGAATACTGTAGTGGTGTGCAATATCTAACACTTCTTGTTGCAGGCGATGACCTTCTTCACCTAATTCACCAAAACCAGCCGTGATGATAATCACAGAATTTACGCCTTTTTCACCGCATTGACGCATCACAGCAGGCACGGTCGGTGCAGGTGTTGAAATGACCACCAAATCTAAATCTTCAGGAACAGAATTTAAATCGGGATAGGCTTTTAGCCCTAAAATTTGTTCACGTTTATTGTTGACGGGATACAAGCCACCTTTGAATTCGGCTTCTTGCATATTGAGTAATAACCGATAACCCACGCTTTCAGGGCGTTCTGATGCGCCAACGATAGCCACAGATTTTGGGGTGAAAAAACGATTTAGATAATGTGGACCCATAACAAACTCCAAAGTGGTAAAAAAATGATTATGAAAGCCTAGCAATTTTGTGTGTCAACTGCGTTAAGGGTAACGCCGTAGCTATTGTGACACAACCGTTACGGACTGGAATTATAGCGTTTGAACTTTCGGTTGCTGGATTATTTTATAATTTGTGCGATTTTGCATAATCGCCTAAACGCACGATAATAAACCCACAAGCCATCTTAACTACGTTTTCAATGCCAAACGCTCACATTCATGTTCTGCCACCACAACTCGTTAATCAAATCGCCGCAGGCGAAGTCATTGAACGCCCTGCGTCAATTGTCAAAGAATTAGTCGAAAACTGTTTTGACGCGCAGGCAACACAAATCACAATTCACATTGAACAAGGCGGTTTGCGTTTAATCCGAGTTTGCGACGACGGAATTGGCATTGAAAAAGACGATTTACCGCTCGCACTTTCGCGGCACGCAACGAGCAAAATTTCAACCCTTGATGATTTAGAACACGTTACCAGCATGGGATTTCGTGGCGAAGCGTTAGCGAGTATGAGTTCTGTTGCAAAATTAACGCTCACCTCCAGCATCGAAAATGCGCCACATGGCTGGTCGGTTCGCAGCGATGGGGCAGAACAATTTTTTGACATTCAACCTGCACCACATCCAAAAGGCACAACGGTTGAAGTGCGTGATTTGTTCTATAACACCCCCGCACGGCGCAAGTTTTTGAAAAGCGAAAAAACCGAATTTGCTCACATTGAAACCGCTGTGAAACGCATGGTGTTAAGTCGTTTTGAACTTGGTTTTGCACTGTTTCATCAACAAAAAGAAATTTTCAAAGTCGCTCCCGCTTTTGATTTAATCGAGCAAGAGCAACGTGTTGCGGCGATTTGTGGTGCAAATTTTATCGACAATGCGCTGCGGCTAGATTTTGAAGTATCAGGTTTTACGCTTGAAGGTTGGATTAGCGTGCCGACGTTTTCGCGTAGTCAGACGGATATGCAATTTTTTTATGTCAACGGGCGATTGGTAAAAGATAAATCGGTTTCACACGCCATAAAACAAGCGTATTCAGACGTACTTTTTTCAGGTCGGCAGCCAGTTTTTGTGTTGTATTTAACGCTTGCGCCCGAAGAAGTCGATGTCAACGCGCATCCTGCAAAATTAGAAGTGCGTTTTCGAGAAACTCGCGCCGTGCATGATTTTATTTTATCGTGCATCAAACGTGCGCTAGCGAATGTACGTCCGACTATTTCAACTTATTCGAGTTTTCCTCCAAATTTCGACGTTGAGAATTCGCCCAAATTTGAGTTTTTAGAAAGTCCACCGCATCAACATTCGCTAGAACTTTCAGAAAAATCACGTTTTCAAACTGAATTTTTTCAGCCAAACGCTGCTTTGCCGCGTGAAAACATCGAAACGTTTGATACCAATCCGAATGCAATGGTTTTAGGTTATGCCATCGCGCATTTGCACGGCATTTATATCTTGTCTGAAACAGCAACGGGCATGGTCATGGTTGATACTCACGCCGCGCATGAACGCATTACCTTTGAAAAATTAAAACAGCAATACGCGCAAGGTAGCGTTGCCTCGCAACCGTTACTTTTGCCGATAAAAATAACTGTCACAAAATCTGAAGCGGAAATTGCCGAAGATTCCACGCATTTTTTTACGCAACTCGGTTTTGATTTAAATCGCATTGGTGAAGAAACATTGCTACTTCGCGCCCAACCCGCGCTGTTGCAAAATGGAAATGGTGAACAATTGGTGCGTGACGTACTTTCGGATTTGATTGAAAACGAGGACAGTTATCGCATTCAAAGTGAATATAACGATGTACTAGCAAAAATGGCATGTTACGGTAGCGTTCGGGCGCATCGCGTTTTAACGCAAGATGAAATGAATGCACTGTTGCGTGAATTAGAGCAAACGGAACGTGGTGGACAATGTAATCATGGTCGTCCAACGTGGGTGAGTTTATCGACGCAAGAACTCGATAAATTCTTTTTGCGCGGGCAGTGAGCGATTTAATTAACAAGAGGCACAAGTGAATTACACGATTTTTCAAGATTTAACGCTTTTCACCCAGCCCTTACCGTTCACCATTTTGATGGGGGTAGTGGGTTTATTGGTGGGTAGTTTTTTAAATGTGGTGATTTATCGTTTGCCGATTATGATGCAGCGGCAATGGCACAGTGACTGTTTAGAGTATTTAAAACTTGAAAATTCAGAACAGGGCGAAACATTTAATTTAGCGTTGCCAAAATCAACGTGTCCGCATTGCAAAACACCGATTTTGGCGCGTCATAACGTTCCCGTTTTGAGTTATTTGTGGCTGGGTGGTAAATGTGCGGCGTGTAAAACGCCAATTTCTGCGCGTTATCCGATTGTGGAATTATTAACCGCGATTTTATCGATAATGGTTGCGTGGCATTTTGGTTTTAGTCAGCAAGCCGCCGCAGGTTTAGTTTTAACATGGACGTTAATTGCACTGAGTGGTATCGATTTAGACCATCAATTATTGCCTGATGTGATTATTTTTCCAACGCTTTGGTTAGGTTTACTTTTAAGTTTATTTAACGTGTTCGCGGACAGTCAAACCAGCATTATCGGTGCAGCAGCAGGCTATTTATTATTGTGGTCGGTGTATCACGGTTTCAGATTATTCACAGGCAAAGAAGGCATGGGGCAGGGCGATTTTAAATTACTCGCAATGCTTGGTGCGTGGCTTGGTTGGCAGTATTTGGGATTGATTATTTTACTTTCATCGCTTGTTGGCGCGACACTTGGTTTGACGCTGATTTCACTGAATAAACAACAACGCGAAACGCCGATTCCATTTGGACCTTACTTAGCTGTAGCAGGTTTTATTGCGCTATTGTGGGGCGATAGATTGAACACTTTATATTTTGGTTAAAAAACAATGACAAATTTACAATTGACCGCTGAAGACAAACTCAAACATTTCTTAACCCCTGAAGGTTTGAGCGCAGAGCTGCTTACTCAAATTTTAGATAAAGCCGAAACGTTTTTGGATTATTCGGGGGTGCAGGCGAAAATTAAAAGCGTTCCATTGCTCAAAGATAAAACCGTCGTGAATTTATTTTTTGAAAATAGCACTCGAACCCGCACGACGTTTGAGCTTGCCGCCAAACATTTAGGCGCAGAAGTGGTCAATATGAACATTGCCACGTCAGCCACGTCGAAAGGCGAAAGTTTGCTCGACACGATTCGTAATTTAGAAGCCATGTTTGTGGATGGTTTTGTGGTTCGTCATGCAGTCAGTGGTGCAGCGCATTTTATCGCCCAGCAAACTGCGCCGCATATTAGCGTGATTAACGCAGGCGACGGGCAACACGCTCATCCGACACAAGCCATGCTCGATATGTTCACCATTCGGAAGTTAAAAAAAGATTTTTCTGGGCTTCGCGTAGCGATTATTGGCGATATATTGCATTCGCGCGTGGCGCGTTCAGAAATCCATGCGTTAAACATTTTAGGTGCAAAAGAAGTCCGTGTGATTGCCCCAAAAACGCTTTTGCCTGCTGAAATTGAAGCACTTGGCGTGACGGTTTCACATGATTTGCACGAAGGATTACAAGACATTGACGTGGTGATTATGTTGCGTTTGCAAAAAGAACGGATGACTTCAGCTTTATTACCCAGTGAAAGCGAGTATTTTAATTGCTTTGGGTTGACGGAAGAAAAATTGAAACTCGCAAAACCAGATGCCATCGTCATGCACCCAGGCCCGATAAATCGCGGTGTGGAAATTGATTCAAAAGTGGCAGATGGGAAACAATCGGTAATTTTGCAACAAGTTAGCAATGGTGTTGCGGTGCGAATGGCGGTCATGGCAATGACGATGGCAGATTAACTGCCGTCGCCTTGTCAAAAAATTATTCTGCTTTTGGCTCGCGTGCAAGTAGATTTTGCACTGCTTCACGCGGGTCTAATCCTTCGTAAAGCACTTTATAGGTTTGCTCCGTAATCGGCATTTCAATACCGAATTTTTGAGCGAGCAAATAGGTTTGTTTTGCTGCCGAAACGCCTTCAATTTCTTGTCCGATTTCAGCTTTTGCTTCTTCGCACGTTTTTCCTTGTCCCAACGCTAAACCAAAGCGACGATTGCGCGATTGGTTGTCGGTGCAAGTTAAAAGTAAATCGCCTAGCCCCGCCAATCCCATAAATGTATCTTGCTTGCCGCCGAGTTGCACGCCTAAACGAATAATTTCGCTCATTCCGCGTGTAATCAACGCCGCGCGAGTGTTTGCGCCAAAACCTAAACCGTCGGCAATTCCCGCTGCAATTGCCATCACATTTTTAATTGCCCCGCCCACTTCAACGCCAATTAAATCGCTGTTTGTATAGGCACGGAAACGGTCGCTATGCAAAATGGTGGCAAGTTGTGCAGCAAAATCGGCGTGAGTCGAAGCAATGGCAATCGCCGTTGGCAAATCAGCTGCCACTTCTTTTGCAAAACTCGGCCCTGAAACTAAGGCGGCGGGTGTTTCTGGACTAAAAACTTCTGCCACAATTTCATGCAACAAACCGCCATTTTCTTTATTAAAACCTTTCGTTGCCCACGCAATTTTTACGTTTTGTGAAACGAGCGGTTTTAATTTTTGCAGCGTATCTTTAAAGGC
>JAQTOT010000002.1 GCA_028713145.1 Methylococcales bacterium | reverse complement strand
TCGGCGGCAACTTTGCCTTCGTGTACCGCTTTATGCGCGAGCATCGGTTGCCCGACAATATCGCCAATCGCAAAAATATGTGGCACGTTGGTGCGTTGTTGTTTATCAACGGCAATAAAACCGTAATCATCAACAGCTACGCCTGCGTTTTCAGCCCCGATTTTTTTGCCATTTGGTCTACGTCCAACGGCGACTAAAACCGCGTCGAAAATTTCGGATTCAGGCGCACCTTTGCCTTCAAACGACACTTTCAAACCATCATCTTGCGCTTCAATCGCGCTGACTTTGGTTTCGAGCCAGATGTTTTTGTATTGTTTTTTGATTTTGCGGAACAGCGGCGTAATCAAATCTTTATCGCAACCTGGAATAATTTGCTCCATCAATTCCACAACGTGAATTTCAGAGCCGAGCGCGTGATAAACGGTCGCCATTTCAAGCCCAATAATTCCGCCGCCAACAATCAACAGCTTTTTCGGAATAAACGGCAATGCAAGCGCATCGCTCGAATCCCAAAGGCGTGGGTCATCGTTAGGGAAAACAGGAATTTCAGTGGCTTGCGAACCTGCGGCAATAATTGCGTTTTCAAAGGTCACGGTCGTGTCACCAACAACGAGCGTATTTGCATCTGTAAAACTGCCCACGCCTTGAATCACAGTGACTTTACGTTGTTTTGCCAATGCGCCTAAACCATCATTCAGCCCTTTGGTAACGCTCATGCGCCACGCACGGATTTTATCGATGTCGAGTTCAGGCTTTGCGAATGTCACGCCGAAGTTTTCAGATTCTTCGGCTTCGTGAATCGTATGCGCCAAATGCAAAAGTGCTTTTGACGGAATACAACCAACGTTTAAACATACGCCGCCTAACACGCCGTAACGTTCAACTAGCACAACGCTTTTGCCTAAATCCGCCGCACGAAACGCCGCCGTATAACCACCAGGGCCACCGCCTAAAACGAGAACTTCTGTTTGTAAATTTTCGCTCATGATTCTCTCCTTAAACGAGCAAACGACGCACGTCGCCTAAATAGTATTTCAACGCTTCCATAAACCGTGCGCCTTCTGCGCCATCAATCACGCGATGGTCATACGTTAAATCGAGCGGCAACATCAAACGTGGTTCAAATTCTTTGCCGTTCCAAACAGGTTGCATCGATGATTTTGTCACGCCCAAAATCGCCACTTCTGGCGCATTCACAATCGGCGTAAAGGCTTTGCCTCCGATACCACCCAAACTCGAAATACTCATGCAACCGCCCTGCATATCAGCGGCAGTGAGTTTTCCAGCGCGAGCTTTTTCACTTTTTTCGCTGATTTCCAGCGCGAGTTGTTTAATCGATTTGCTTGGCACATCACGCACCACAGGCACAACCAAACCATTCGGCGTATCAACAGCGATACCGATATTGAGATATTTTTTGAAAATCAAACTTTGCCCATCACTGGAAAGCGACGAATTGAAACGTGGAAATTGTTGCATCGCGGCGGCTAACGCTTTCATGATGAAAAGCAAGCCCGTGTATTTCACCGTGTTGTTTTTCTCAGAATTCAACGCCACGCGAAACGCTTCCATGTCGGTAATATCGGCTTCATCGTGATATGTCACCATCGGCAAATTGAGCCAAACGCTAGTCATGTGCTGACCTGTGAGTTTGTTAATTTTGCTGAGTGGTTGGACTTCGATTTCACCAAATGCTGTGAAATCAGGCACGGCGATTTTTGGCAACGCTGCGCCACCTGTGACGGTGATGCCTTCGGTCAATGCTTTTTTGACATACGCTTTCACGTCGTCTTTTAAAATGCGACCTTTGCGACCATTGCCTTGCGAAATTTGCGAAATATCAACACCCAATTCACGCGCAAATAAACGCACGGCTGGTGAAGCGTGGGCTTTCCCTTTGGCTTCTCCCCCCTTGGAAAGGGGGGCGGGGGGGATTTCAGGAGCAGCAGGTTTTGGTGCAACAACTTCAACGGCTTTCACTTCTTCAACTGGCGCAGGGGCTGGCGTTGATTCAGCGGCTGGTGCAGGAGCAGCCGCTTCATCGCTTACTAAAACGGTGACAATCAACGAACCTTCGTTCACTTTATCGCCGACTTTTAAATGCACTTGTTGAACCGTACCAGCAACCGACGCTGGCACGTCCATACTCGCTTTATCGGTTTCAAGCGTAATCAGCGTTTGATCGACTTCAATCACATCACCCGTTTGGACTTCAACCGCCACCACGTCAACATCATGCACATTACCGATGTCTGGGACTTTAATTTCAAATGTTGTACTCATGGTTCCTTCCTTATTTCAACCAAGGGGCTTTGACGTTTGCATCGATGCCGTATTTCGCAATTGCTACTTCGACTTTGCCAAGTTCAAATTGTCCGTTATCTGCCAAACTTTTCAGCGCAGCAACAGTGATGTGGAAACGGTCAACTTCAAAGAAACGGCGTAAATGTTCGCGTGTGTCAGAACGTCCAAAACCGTCTGTACCTAAAACGGTGTAAGGGGCTTTGATTTCACTGCGAATTTGTTCGGCGAAAGCGCGAATGTAATCGGTTGCGGCAATCACTGGCACATTTGCGTTTGGTAGCAATTTGCTAACGTGTGATTGTTTTGGTGTTTCAGTTGGATGCAAGCGATTCCAACGTTCACAGCTTTGAGCATCACGCGCCAACTCGGTGAAACTTGGGCAACTCCACAAGTCTGCTTCTACGCCCCAATCATTTTTCAACAATTCAGCCGCAAAAACTGCTTCACGGAAAATTGCACCTGAACCTAATAAGTTCACTTTCAATTTTGCATTTTGGTCGCCTTGTTTGAAGCAATACATCCCTTTCAAAATGTCTTGCTCAATGCCTTCTGGCATGGCTGGATGCGTGTAGTTGTCGTTCATTACGGTTAAGTAATAGAAAACGTCTTCTTGCTCGGCGTACATTCGACGCAAACCGTCTTGAATAATGACGGCAACTTCGTAAGCGTAAGTGGGATCGTAAGAAATACAATTCGGAACAGTTGCCGCCATTAAATGACTATGACCGTCTTCGTGTTGCAAACCTTCGCCGTTTAAAGTCGTGCGACCTGCGGTGCCACCTAATAAGAAACCACGAGTACGTTGGTCAGCGGCTGCCCAAATTAAATCGGCAACCCGTTGGAAACCGAACATGGAGTAGAAAATATAGAACGGAATCATTGGCGTGTTGCTGGTTGAATACGCTGTACCCGCCGCAATCCAATCTGCTAAACCGCCTGCTTCGTTGATACCTTCTTGCAGAACTTGACCGTGTTTATCTTCTTTGTAGAACATCAATTGATCAGCATCTTGTGGCGTGTAAAGTTGCCCAACTTGTGACCAAATCCCCAATTGACGGAACATCCCTTCCATCCCGAAAGTACGCGATTCATCTGGCACAATTGGCACAACTCGTTTGCCAATCGCTTTGTCTTTCACCAAAATGTTAAGCAAACGCACAAACGCCATTGTGGTTGAGGCTTCTTTGTCATTGGCTTCAAGTAAGGCTTTGAAATCGTTTAATGTTGGAACAGTTAAAGATTTAGATTTCATGCGACGTGCAGGCAAATAACCACCCAACGCAGCGCGACGTTCACGCATATACGTCAACTCTTTTGAACCTTCTTCAAAGGTGATGTAGGGCAAATCGTGTAATTGTTCGTCGGTGACAGGCAATTGATATAAATCACGGATATGTTTTATATCCACTTCACTCATTTTTTTCTGTTGATGCGAGGTATTTTGCGCTTCACCCGATGACCCCATGCCATAACCTTTAATGGTTTTAGCTAAAATGACTGTCGGTTGACCTTTGTGATTTACCGCCGCTTGGAAGGCTGAGAAAATTTTCGAGGGATCATGACCACCACGATTGAGTTGCCAAATATCTCTATCTGACCAATCCGCAACCATCGCTTTGAGTTCTGGTGTGTTAAAGAAATGTTCGCGCACATACGCGCCATCTTTCGCTTTGAACGTTTGGAAATCACCATCAACACATTCCATCATTCGCGCCGCTAAAATGCCGTCTTTATCTCGTGCTAACAAACTGTCCCAACGATTGCCCCAAACGAGTTTAATCACATTCCAACCCGCGCCACGGAATTCACTTTCGAGTTCTTGAATGATTTTACCGTTACCGCGAACAGGACCATCAAGACGTTGCAAGTTGCAATTCACCACGAAAATCAAATTGTCTAAATTTTCACGTCCCGCCATACCGATTGCGCCGAGTGATTCAGGTTCGTCAGTTTCACCGTCGCCTAAGAACGCCCACACTTTGCGTCCATCGGTATTCGTTAAACCACGGTCACGCAAATAACGCATAAAACGTGCTTGATAAATCGCACAAATTGGCCCTAACCCCATAGAAACCGTTGGGAATTGCCAAAATTCAGGCATGAGCCAAGGATGTGGATACGATGACAAACCGTTGCCACCGACTTCTTGACGGAAATTATCCATTTGTTCATGCGTGAAACGTCCGAGCAAAAATGCGCGCGCATATTCACCAGGTGAAGAATGACCTTGGGTATAAATTAAATCGCCGCCGTGTTTTTCAGAAGGTGCGTGCCAAAAATGGTTATAACCTACGTCATATAACGTCGCCGCTGACGCGAAACTCGCAATGTGTCCGCCCACGTTTGTATCTTTATTGGCGCGTAAAACCATCATCATCGCATTCCAACGCACATACGAACGGATACGATGTTCAAGCGTGGCATCACCAGGGAATTGTGCTTGGCGTTCAACAGGGATGGTATTGAGATAAGCCGTATTCGCGCTGAAAGGAATATCAAAACCTGCGTGGCGAGTAACTGAAACTAAACGTTCAATCAAAAAATGGGCGCGTTCACTGCCTTCATTTTCCAAAACAGATTGCAATGCCTCAATCCATTCTTGGGTTTCGGCAGGATCAACATCTGTTTGACCCGTAATATCTGAAAAAAAAGTGCTACTCATAAAGTAATCCTATTGGGTGAAAAGGGAAAAGTTCAAGGCGCATTATCGCACCAAAATATGTGTAACTATAGTGACAGCTACGTTTCTTGGAAAAAATTGATAAGAATAAATTTTCATTTGCCGCGTGATAAATAAAATTTTTGCTAAACTTAACACTTTAATTTTGCCAAATGGAATAGCCGCTTTGCTCTCAAACATTAAAATCGTATTAGTTGAAACGTCGCATTCTGGAAACATCGGTGCCGTCGCGCGAGCGATGAAAAACATGATGATGACTAACTTGTGTTTAGTTTCTCCCAAACTTTTTCCTCATGCCGATGCGACTGCAAGAGCCGCAGGAGCGGATGATATTTTGGCGAGGGCGCAAATTTTTGACACCTTGCCCGAAGCGATTGCCGATTGCACGCTTGTGATTGGTGCCAGTGCGCGAAGTCGAACCATTAGCTGGACTGAAGTAACACCACGAGAATGCGCCGAAAAAATCATTTCAGAATCTGCACATGAAAAAATTGCTATCGTTTTTGGGCGTGAAAATTCGGGATTAAAAAACGAAGAACTCGATTTGTGCCGCTATTTGCTGCATATTCCTTGTAATCCTGATTACAGTTCGCTCAACATTGCCGCCGCCGTTCAAGTTGTGGCTTACGAATTATTCACTGCCGCACAACAGGGCGATATTGCACGAAAAATGGTCGGTGACGAAGATGAACAAGAATTAGCGACAAATGAGCAAATGGAATTGTTTTATAACCATTTGGCTGAAACGCTTGTCGATATTGATTTTATGCGCCTTGATAAAGAAAAATCGCTGATGCGTCGTTTGCGCCGTCTTTACAATCGAGCGGAATTACGCAGCAAAGAAGTAGACATTTTGCGCGGCATTTTACGCTTATCACAAGGTCACAAAGCGACATTGAAATAAACGTTTGTTTTGAGTTGGACGATATAACTCACTTAGGCTATACTTTGCGTCACGTTGCGACCGTGACGTACTTCAAATACATTCCATTCCAAAAAAACGAATACCCCTTAAATTTTTCCATTCCAATCGTTTTGAGTTAATTCTTAACGCTTTCTTTTCTTTTGAGCTGTCTTTTATGAATCTTACCGAGTTAAAACAAAAACAAATCAGTGAAGTTATTGCCATTGCCGAGTCATTAGGTCTTGAAAACGTGGCGCGTTCACGCAAACAAGATTTAATTTTTGCCATTTTGAAAAAACAAGCCAAAGCTGGCGATGATATTTCTGGCGACGGTGTACTTGAAATTTTGGCTGATGGTTTTGGTTTCCTTCGCACACCAGGTTGTTCTTACCTTGCTGGGCCTGACGATATTTATGTTTCACCAAGCCAAATTCGCCGTTTTTCACTGAAAACAGGCGATACCATTACGGGGAAAATTCGCCCACCAAAAGATAACGAACGTTATTTTGCGATGCTCAAAGTTGATCAAATCAATTTTGAACCGCCTGAAAATACCAAAAACAAAATTACTTTCTCGAATTTAACGCCGCTATTTGCCCATGAACGCTTTGTTTTAGAACAAGGTAATGGCACAACGGAAGATTTAACGGGTCGAATTATTGATTTGATTGCGCCGATTGGTAAAGGGCAACGTGGTTTGATTGTATCGCCGCCAAAAGCTGGTAAAACCATGATTTTACAAAGTCTCGCCCAAGCAATTGCAGAGCGAAATCCTGAATGTTATTTGATTGTTTTACTGATTGACGAACGCCCTGAAGAAGTGACTGAAATGGAACGTTGTGTAAAAGGCGAAGTCATTTCAAGTACCTTTGATGAACCAGCAACGCGCCATGTTCAAGTTGCTGAAATGGTAATCGAAAAAGCGCGCCGCCTTGTTGAACACAAACATGACGTAGTGATTTTACTCGATTCGATTACTCGTTTAGCACGCGCTTACAACACCGTTGTGCCATCTTCTGGCAAAATTTTAACGGGTGGTGTTGATGCGAATGCGCTTGAAAAACCAAAACGTTTTTTTGGTGCAGCGCGAAATATCGAAGAAGGCGGCAGTTTAACCATTATTGCAACAGCGTTGGTTGATACGGGTTCAAAAATGGACGACGTGATTTTTGAAGAATTCAAAGGCACGGGTAACATGGAATTGCATTTAGACCGCAAAATTGCTGAAAAGCGCGTTTATCCAGCCATTAACATCAGCCGTTCAGGTACGCGCCGTGAAGAGTATTTGGTCGATGCAGAAACGTTACAAAAAACGTGGATTTTGCGAAAAATTTTGCAGCCAATGGACGAAACAGCAGCATCAGAATTTTTAATTGGCAAACTCAAAGACTTTAAAACGAATGGCGAATTTTTCGATTCAATGAAACGTTAAATCGCACTGCAACTTATCGCTTCGTTTAAATGTTCAACATTGAGCGAAGCGGTCAAATCGGTAATTTTGAGAAAGTCACCTGTTTGTAAGAGTCAAAATATAATCCCAACATATTCAACGAATAAAAAATCATTCTGCATCATTCAACAGATGGCTGTAATTTCTTTGTCCTAAAAATGTTACACATCAGTCATATAAAAAACACGGAATTGACACGCACCTGAAACAGAAAACCGTTAACCTGTTTTCAGAGTTGAATTTTGAAGGGAGTTGTTTATGTCTAAATTTTCCGATTTTCACAACATATCCGCGCGGTTAGATATGCTAATTCGAGATAATACCAACAAAGAAATGCGAGTGCCTATTTCGAATAAACATCCTATTTCCATGTCAATTAGTCGTGTTGGATTATTTAAAACAGGCGGTATTGAGGTAGATTTAGTAAGTATCAGCAAATTTGGTGCGTTATTTACTTGTTCGCACCATGCTTTACATAATGCGAAAAATAAAGACTTTACAATGGAATTAGTTTTGAATGATAAACACTTTCAATATCAAGCGCATATCGTGTCACAAGACAACATCAATAATTTTTACGGTATCAAATTTGAACAATCCGTTGAGGCGATTGAAGATTATTTAATTGAATTTCGTCTGCATCCTTATCATCACGAGAATGTTTCAGACATCGGTGCAGTGTGGCTAGAACTCGCAAAGGCTTAATCTTGAAAACCCAAACTTTGCAAAGCGCGTTCGTTATCTGACCAACCTTTTTTCACTTTCACCCAAAGTTGCAAGTACACTTTCGCGCCAATTAACCGTTCAATATCTTTACGAGCATCGGTGCCAACGCTTTTAAGCATTTCACCATTTTCACCAATGATGATACTTTTTTGTGAAGTGCGTTCGGTCAAAATCACTGCGTAAATTTTGGTTACATTGGGTAACTCTTCGTATTTTTCAATTTCAACCGTGAGTTCATACGGCAACTCTGCCCCCAAACGGCGCGTTAATTTTTCGCGGATAATTTCAGCGACTAAAAAACGTTCTGGGCGGTCAGTGATTTGATCTTCAGGATAAATCAAATCACCGTCAGGCAATAAGCCCATGATTTCGCTTTCGAGTTCTTCCAAATGAATCCGCTTTAACGCTGAAATAGGCAAAATGGCTTCAAACGGATAACGTTCCTGCGCGGCAGCAAAAAATTCCAACACGCGGTCTTTGTCTTCAATGCGATCCACTTTATTGACCGCTAAAATGACTGGCAAACCTGCAAGTTTTAATTTTTCAAAAATCACTTCATCGTATTCGTGCCATTCCAATCTATCAATCAACCAAACGACAACATTCACCCCCATTAAAGTGCTATCCGCCGTGCGATTAAGCTGACGATTCAAGGCTTTTTTCTGGTCAGCGTGCATCCCAGGTGTGTCCATATAAATGGCTTGCCCTGCATCGGTGGTGTTAATGCCTAAAATACGATGGCGTGTGGTTTGCGGTTTGCGTGAAGTGATACTAATTTTTTGTTTGAGTAAATGATTCATCAAGGTCGATTTGCCCACATTTGGGCGACCGATTAACGCGACGTAACCGCAATTCATAGAATATGTTCCTTAGCTAATAATTCGAGGAGGATTTCGGCGGCGGCTTGTTCTGCGCCTTTACGGGTCACGCCCGCACCGATGGAAGGCTGCGGCAATAACGAAATTTTGCATTGCACTTTGAACGTTTGTTCATGCGCTAAACCCGATGCCGTCAATAATTCATATTGCGGCAAATCCAATTTTTTGGCTTGCATGAATTCTTGCAAACGGGTTTTTGGGTCTTTTTGTCCGTTGCCCAGTGAAAGGCTTTTTAATTTATCGTCAAATAATTCGGGAATCCATTTTTGACACGCCGCCATACCTTGATCTTTATAAAGCGCGGCAATAATGGCTTCGACAGCATCGGATAAAATCGAATCTCGCTCAAAGCCACCACTTTTTAATTCTCCCGAACCGAGCAATAAATAATCGCCCAACTTATGTTGCCTAGCAATTTCGGCAAGCGAACGTTGATTGACTAAATTCGCTCGCATCCGACTCAAAACACCTTCAGGTGCATCGGGAAATAAATTGTAAAGTTGCTCCGCAATCACAAATCCTAAAATTGAATCGCCTAAAAATTCTAAACGTTCATTGTTGGTTGAACTTGCGCTACGATGCGTCAATGCGCGAATAAATAATTGTGGATTTCCAAAAACTAAACCCAGTTTTCGACTTAATACTTCTGGTTTTTTTGTCACTAAAATCTCGCTTGTTGTGTTTTTCTACAGCGCGTACAAAACGTGCGGGTGATCAACTAAATCTTGATAAATTGCGTCAAGTTGCGGCTTGCTTTGCGCCTGAATTGTTACCGTGACAGACACATAATTCCCATCTTTACTTGGTTTCGTTTGAACTTTGTGATTATGCGTGTCAGGCGCATGACGGCTGACAATTTCCACCACTGCCACATCTAAATCATTACTAAATTTCCCCATAGCTTTGATGGCATATTCGCACGGAAATTCAAACAACGTTTCTTGTGTGTCTTCGCTCATTTTTCGCTCGCTGCATAGCTGGTTTTATATACTTGCAATAATTCATTCATCCGATGCCAAAGTTGTCCAACCTTACCGTTAGCAACAGGCAAACCGTCTAGTTCAATCACAGGCAAAATTTCGCGCGTCGAACTGGCGAACCAAATTTCACTCGCTGTTTTTAGCGCATCAAGCGAAATCACATCTTCCGCAAACGGAATGTTGTTTGCCGCTGCAAGTTCCAAAATTACATCGCGCGTAATGCCTGCCAAAATAAAGTTATTTTTCGGCGGCGTAATCAAAATAC
Organism: Methylococcales bacterium; assembly: GCA_028713145.1. Classification (GTDB taxonomy): domain Bacteria; phylum Pseudomonadota; class Gammaproteobacteria; order Methylococcales; family Methylomonadaceae; genus UBA10906. Next base: position 33,692 of record JAQTOT010000002.1, on the reverse strand, counting down.
CGTCAATCACCGCAAAAACGTTGCTTGCAGAACCTTCAGTCACATAGCCTTCGCGCACCAAAATCGCTTCGGCACAATCGTGTTCAACAGCTTGTTGACGCAACAAAATGTTACCCAGTAATGCAATGGCTTTGATGTTGCACGCACTCCAGCGGTTATCAGTCAAACTAATCGCTTTCACGCCGTCTTCTTTACCGTTGAAAGGTGCAATGTCATTGCACATCATGAAAACAGTAGGTGTCACGCCTACAGGAAACGCATGATCACGTTTTTCTGCTGCGCCGCGCGTGACTTGAAAATAAATATATTGGTCTTTTGACGAATCAATTAACGGTAACATGATTTCACGCCACTGATCGCGTGAATACGGATTTTCGATGCGCGTTAAATTCAGGCTGTTTTCAAGACGTTCTAAATGTGAATCGAAACGAAATAAATTGCCCTGATAAACAGGAATGACTTCATAAATGCCGTCGCCAAATAAAAAACCTCTGTCCATCACTGAAACATTCGCTTTATCAGCGGCAATATATTTACCGTTTAAAAATACTTTCTTACTTTTTGTCATTAGATTTTTCTCTCATCATTAAGATGCTGTCATAAAGTCGTTGAAAAATGTTGCCTTGCTCGACCGCTTTTAAAGCCACTAAATCTGCCGTTGCAACGACATCATTTTTTAGCGTCACTTTTACTAAACCAAGTTTCGTCCCTTCAGCAATGGGGGCAGTTACTTTTTTATCAACAATTATTTCAGCTTTTAAATCATTGTAATGACGGCGTGGAATCGTCACATTTAAATTTTGCGTCAAACCAAGCGGCACATTTTGAATCGCACCTTTCCAAACGCGCGCTTCGGCAAGTTGTTTATTTGCTTCGTAAAGTTTATGACCTTCAAAAAAACGGAAACCGTAATTGAGCAAATTTTGGTTTTCATTTGCCCTAGCATTCGCACTGCTTGTTCCCATGACCACCGAAATTAAACGCATGTTGTCACGCACAGCTGAGGCAACTAAACAATAACCCGCATCATCTGTGAAACCTGTTTTTACGCCATCAACGGATTCATCACGATCTAAAAGTTGATTGCGATTGTGTTGCGTGATTTTGTTGTAAGTGAATTCTTTTTGGGAAAACCAACGGTAATAATCAGGAAATTCATCAATAATCGCTTTGGTCACAATCGCCAAATCGCGTGCGCTGGTGTAATGATTTTCAGCAGGTAGCCCATTGCTGTCTTCAAAATGGCTGTTGAGCATTCCTAAACGTGCGGCTTGTTGATTCATCATTTCAGCAAAGGTTGATTCGCTGCCTGCAATATGTTCGGCAAGTGCCACCGCCGCGTCATTGCCTGATTGAATCACAATCCCTTTGATTAAATCTTCAATACTGACTTTATTATTCACTTCCAAAAACATGCGTGAACCACCTGTTTGCCACGCATTTTGACTAACGGTTGCCAAATCATCGAGTTTTAAATGACCGCTCGCAATTTCACGAAATGCGACATACACCGTCATGATTTTAGTCAAACTAGCAGGGGCAAGTTTAATATCAGCGTTATTTTCAGCGAGAATTTTTCCCGTGTAGTAGTCCATTAAGATGAAGCTACTCGCTGCAATTTTGGGTGCTGCGGGCGTTAAAATTTCAGATTCTTCCGCGTTGACAAACAACGCAGTAAAAATCAACGTAAAAACGAGAATAAAACGAAAAAAGGATTTGATTGTCATGGCTCAATTAGGAATAAAACAGAAAAACTGAGCGCGATTGTATCATGACAATCGATTGATTTAATTGGTTTCTGTCACAAATTTGGTGTGCGTAATACCAATTTTGGCTAATTGAAGATTTAGCTCGTTTGCATTATTTGCGGATTGAATCGGAAGTTGAACTTTATACAGCGTGGCATTGTTGTGACTGGATGCGGCAAGTTTTGGCTCAGGCAAATGTTGTTTTTTAAGATTTTTCAACAATGCTTCTGCCAATTTTTTGTCTCGAAAACTGCCAAGTTGCAAATAAACAGACTGATTTTGTTCTTGAAGTTTTGCTAAGGCTTGTTGCGGAGCAATCGTTTTAATTTCCACTTTACTGGTACCTGTCGTGTCCATTCCAAGCTGTTTTGCCGCAGAATAAGACAAATCTAGCACGCGGTGATCGTAAAAAGGTCCTCTGTCGTTAATACGGACAATGACCGTTTTATGATTTTTCATATTGGTAATTTGTGCATACGAATCAAGCGGCAAACTATTATGTGCAGCCGTCATGCCGTACATGTCAAAGTATTCACCTGTTGCCGTTTTTTTACCGTGAAAAGAATTACCATACCATGATGCAACGCCCTTATCTTTCTTACCTTTAAAATTAGTTTCAATATAGTTAGAAGGTTTTGGCGTGTAATGAACAGGTAATGGTGGTGGGTTAATTTCTGCCAGTTTTTCGTCTTGTAAAACTGGTACTAAATTTGCTTTTGTGAATGTTGTATTGCTGCAACTGCTTAAAACAGCAACTGACAAAATTGGAATCAATTTTTTCATAAAGTGGTCGATGGTTGGTTTCAATAGGCAAAATCGATGTGACCAATTTTGCTAGAAAGAATTTTTGATAAAAAGTTAATTTAATAAAATCAAAATACTTCGCCGACTTCTCTTTTCGCTTTATTGCACGCTGAGAAGTTTTTAACTTTAGAGTTAAAACTGTCGTTTTGTTGTTAAGAAGCGACGATTCTACTGTTGTGTGTATTAAATTTGCCTTAAAACGACATGTTTAAAAATTAAATTCCGCTTCATTATTTTGAAATTTGCATGATATGTTATATTGTAACAATCACCATTTAGCTCAAAAGAATTCATCAATGACACACATTCATAATCATTCAAATTGCATTCAAACCGCGTTAAACAACGCTTCACAGCTATGCTCGCAGCGCGGCGTACAACTCACCGATATTCGCAAACAAGTTTTAGAACTAATTTGGGAAAATCACCACGCGGTCAAAGCCTACGATTTACTCGAACGTATCAAACCGCTACAAGCGGCAGCAAAACCTGCCACGATTTACCGTGCGTTAGACTTTTTGCGTGAACAGGGTTTTATTCATCGCGTTGAAAGTTTGAATGCGTTTATTGGCTGCTGTGACTTGAAAACAGCACACGAACAACTGCTTTTAATTTGCAAACAATGCAATGATGTTGAAGAGCGTCACGCGGATTTAGTCATGCAAGCTCTCGCACAAGAATTACGAAATGCGAAGTTTGTCGCACACAGTAAATCCATTGAAGTGCATGGACTTTGTGAAAATTGCTCGCAAACATTTAATGAGGAGATTTCAGCATGAAATTCACAAAAATCACTGCATGTTTTTTGCTTTTTAGTTCCCCTCTTTTTGCTGAAGAAATGGAACAACTTGACGACATGAACGTAAAATCTGTCATGCCAATTTCTACTGAAACAGAAAATGCGTTGCTTTTAACAGGCGACGAATTACGCAACAAAATCGCAACAACATTAGGCGAAACCTTGCAAAATGAAGGTGGTGTAAGCAATCAATCTTTTGGTTCAGGCGTTGGGATTCCTGTCATTCGCGGGCAATCAGGTTCGCGTGTCAAAGTCATGCAAAACAGTTTAGGCAACAACGATTTATCTTCATTAAGCCCCGATCATGCAACGGGCGTTGATCCTATTATTGCTGAACGAATCGAAGTTCTACGCGGTGCAGAAACATTGCGTTATGGCAGCGGCGCAATCGGTGGGATTGTGAACGTCATCGATAATCGCATTCCTGAAAAACAATTCGATAACATCATCGGCGGCGCAGGTGAACATCGTTATGATTCGGCAACAGATGAAAATTCCAGTGCGTTAAAACTCGAAGGCGGTAAAGGGAATTTTGCGTATCACGTTGATGGATTTTATCGAGATGCTGGAAATACAAGCGTTGGCGGTACGTCCATTGATGAAACGGCTGTGCGACAACAAGACCCGAGTTTTAACGGCATCGATAAATTGCAAAATGCGGTCGGTTTCATTGAAAACACACAAAGTCGAGCGCGTGGTGGCAGCGTAGGATTTTCAATGGTTGGCGATGAGGGTTTGATTGGCGCGGCAATTAACCAAAATGAAAAAAATTACGGTATTCCTGTCGATGGAAAAGGCGACACGCCTGTTCACGTCGATATGCGGCAAACGAAATATGACTTTAAAAGTCAGCTCAATAATCCATTCGCGTTTATCGAAAAAGCAAAACTGAAATTTGGTTACACTGATTATCAACATACGGAATTTGAAGGCAATGTCGCAGGAACGACCTTTTTAAATCAATCGTATGAAAGTCGTTTTGAGCTGGAACATGCGCCGATTATCAAAAATAACAAAGGCGTTTTAGGTTTCCAATCGACAAACAGTACATTTCAAGCCTTAGGCGCAGAAGGTTCGATTGTGCCAAAATCTGACATCAATACTTACGGAATTTTTAACGTTGAATCGCTCAAAGTGGGCGACGTAACGTATGAAATTGGCGGACGGGCGGAATCGACTAAAATCAATCCAGAAGGACTTAATGACGTTTCATACATTCCATTGAGCGGTTCAGCTTCGGCATTGTGGCAAATCAATCACGCGCATCAAGTCAGTTTAGCGTTCACGCATTCGCAACGTGCGCCGCAAATTCAAGAATTGTTTTCAGACGGTTTTCATGATGCGACACACAGTTATGAATTAGGTAATGCGAATTTGAAAAAAGAGTTATCGAATAATCTCGATTTGGGTTATCGATTTGATGCCGCTTGGATGCAAGCGGACATCAATTTATTTCATAACTGGGTGAGCGATTACATTTATCAACAACGTGATTCAGCACAATTATTTGATGCCGAAAATGAAACGTTTGTTGCAAATGACATTGATTGTGTAGGCTGTTTTCCTTTGTTACACAGCCAACAACAAGCGGCAATTTTCAAAGGTTTTGACGCTAAAACCGTTTTTCCACTTTTGAATAATAAATTTGGTGCCGTGGATTTAACGTTGTTTGGTGATTACACGCGCGGCACGTTTGAAAAAGGTGGCAACGTTCCCAGAATGCCGCCGTTGCGTTATGGCGCACAAATCAGTTATGAAAAAAATGATTGGTCTAGCAATGTGCGTTTAACGCGCGGCGAAGCACAAACGTATGCAGGTGAAAATGAAACAACAACGCCTGCTTATTTATTGCTGAACGTGGGAACGCAATACAAAATCGCGAGTTTTTCGAATTCGGAAATTCTGCTTTTTGCGAAAGGGAAAAATTTATTGGATGAAAATATCCGCAGTTCTGTGTCCTATTTGCGAAATTTTGCCCCAGAAGCGGGACGCAGTGCAGAAGTGGGAATTCGAGTAAGTTACTGATTTATTCTTGAACCAAAATCCAAGGTTTAATCACAACTGCCCAGAGTTCAGCATTGGTTTCAAACCAGCGCAATGCTTGTTCATCAGCAACCAACGCGACTTGTTTGTTTTCGAGCCATTGTTGAACTTGGGTTTTGTTGTCGATTGAAAACTGATGACCAACTTCGATTAAATCCAATTCATTGGAAACCCAAACCGCTTCACCTTTGGCAAAAAAACGTTGTAATTCTGACCAATGGATTTTAGCGGTTTCTAAATTTACTTTTGCTTTTTCAAATTCGTTCATCGTTTTATTTTTTGGCTAATGCGTCACGCGCTTGATCAATCATTTTTTGGACTTCTAAGTAATCGTCGCCGCCTTGCGGGTAATGGGTTTGTAATTTTTGCCACAAGGCAATCGCTTCGTTTAATTTACCATTTTCAGCATTCGCTAAGCCTGAAAGCCACAAGCCCATATCATTATTTGCATCAATTTCTAAGGCTTCTGTCACCAAGTCTGTTGGCTCGCCGCGTAATGAACCGCCCTGCTCCATCGCTATTACATCCGCAAGCTGCAACAAAATTTCAGGTTGCTCACCTGTTAACGCCCGAGCTTTTCGCAACGCATCCACGGATTCACTGTAGCGTTTCAATACTTTGTACGAACGGGCAAGCATGAGCCAACCTTGCGAATCTTGAGGATTGTCTTTCATTTTTTGCGCGAGCTTTTCAACCATGCCGTTAATCATTTCAGGCGTAGGTCTTTTTGTCGTTTCACTTTGAGTCAGCGTAACGTCATCAAAAGCACGCAAATCGCCTTTCACGCTATAAATTGCTAGTGCAAGCAGCGGTACAAAAACCGCTAATGGAATCGCAAGCCAACGCCCTTTTGTTTCATCAATTTTTTGCGAATCTGTTTTTTTTAAATCTCGATGCAAATTGAGCATCAACTCATTTTTGAGTGATTCATATTGCGCTTGTGTAATCACAAAATTTTCCAAATCTGCTTCTAATACCTGCAATTTTTTTTGCGCTAATTGCACGTTAATATCAGACGTATCGGTTTGTGCTACACACTTAGGTTTCATCCACAACGGAATCAACAAAAAGCACAGCGCAATCGCAATAAACAGCGCGACAAAAATTCCAAATTGCATCATTGAGATTTACTCTTTTGTTTCTAAAAGTTGATTGAGGCGTTCACGTTCTTCATCAGATAATTCAGGTTCGTCATCTTCTTTGCGACGCTTTAGCAATGACCAAAAACCTAAACCACCAATCAGTAACGTCAAAATGGGAGCTAGCCACAAAATCAACGTCTTCACATTGAATGGTGGTCGGTATAGCACGAAATCGCCGTAACGATCGGTCATATAAGTAATGATTTGCTCGTTACTTTCACCCGCACTGAGTTTTTCATAGACTTTGCGACGTAAATCTTGTGCGAGTTCAGCGTGTGAATCGGCGATATTTTGATTTTGACAAACCAAACAACGTAATTCTTCAGTCAAATTTTGATAACGTGATTCAAGTTCAGGCGTGGCGAATTGATAAATTTCAATTTCAGCGTGAACACTCTGACTTAGAAGTAATAAACATAAGGCTAATTTTTTCATTTGTTTTTTATCAATAGTGATAACGACATTGAACAATGATTAGATTATCGTCAACAAACGTATAAACCAATCGATGTTCATCATCAATTCGACGCGACCAAAAACCACTAAATTCATATTTCAATGGCTCAGGTTTGCCAATGCCTTCAAATGGATTTCGTTGAATATCTTTAATCAACAAATTGATGCGCTTATGAATCACTTTGTTCGTTTGTTGCCAAAACAAGTAATCATTCCAAGCGCGTTCCCGAAAAGAAATCATGCTTCGATTAACTCACGCTCGATTAAATTACGGCGTTCTGAAATTTCTTTAACCGCCTCCAACAAATCAGCGGCATTGGCTGGCGAGCGAGTGAGATATTGTGTTTCTTCTTGCACGGTTTTTGTCTGATATTTTTGCAACAAAAACTGGTAAAAATCCCACAATTCAACTTGAGCAAAATCGGGCAAATTATCTAATTCAATCGCGTAAGTATTCATAATAAACCTCCAGAAAATCAAAATTTCAAAACCCGTAAGGTCAAATCAATCACCAAAATATTGGTATTTGTTATTTTTCAAATTGCAAAAGTTTCATAGAGCGAAGAAGCTATCACATCAAACCACATGTAATGACAACTATTAGGTGGTGTTACACTTTGAGTTAAGGCTGCGTTATTTCCCTGTTCGCAAGTTTTATCTATTGATTTTTTCATTTTTGGATAAATTTCTCTCCAAACTTCATATCTCATTTCACCATCATCTTGAGTACGATAAAGACTTAACTCCTCGTTAGCTTTATCTAAATCATAGTTATGTTTAAGTAAAAGATGAGTCCAAAGGGTTCTAACGTTTGCAACCCAAAAAGTATTTGGTTTAAGCATCATTGCCATTTCAGAACCGACTCCAATTTTCAAGTATGGAAGATTGAAGTCAACATAAATACTTTTTAACATTTTCAGAGGACTAGTATCATTCATGAATGATTGAGCAAGTTCAAAAAGCCTTTCGTGTGGAGAGTGTGAAAGGATACGTTCTCCGAGATGATGCTCGTTTGCACTGAAGTTCCCATAACTAAATTCACCAATACCGAGAGCAATTTCGAGATAATCTTCTTTTCTGGCAGTGCTAAGTAAATCCAAAAGATGTTCATGGCATCTAAAGCGAGCATCATAATGTTTCTTTACCAACTGCATGTTGAGTTTATCAAACATAAACATCTCCAAAAAATTTAAGCACAAAAGAAAATAGTATTTTCTAATACCGAACCAACGCACTACCCCAAGTAAATCCCGCCCCAAACGCTTCAAGCAACACCGTTTGTCCACGTTGAATTCGACCATCACGCACTGCTTCATTGAAAGCGAGTAAAACCGATGCAGAAGAAGTATTACCTTGCGTTTCAAGCGTCACAACGACTTGTTCCATCGACATTTTTAATTTTTTCGCCGTCGCTGTGATAATCCGAATGTTCGCTTGATGTGGCACGAGCCAATCAATTTCCGATTTGTCCATGTCGTGTGCTTCGAGCGTTTCATCAACAATCCGTCCAAGCGTATTGACTGCTACTTTAAACACTTCATTGCCACGCATAGAAATGTAACCCGCTGTTTCAATATCGCCTTTTGCTTGCGGATTTGGGCAATTTAATAAATCTTCATATTGCCCATCAGAATGAATATGTGTTGATAACACGCCTTGAGTCTCAGAGGCTTGCAATAACATTGCACCTGCACCGTCACCGAACAAAATGCAAGTGCCTCGGTCTGTCCAATCGGTAATGCGTGAACAAATTTCACTGCCAACGATTAACACCGTTTTTGCTGCGCCTGATTTAATGTATTGATCAGCAATACTTAATGCGAAAATTGAACCGCTACACGCCGCTTGAATATCAAATGCGACACCGCGTCGAATGCCTAAACGATGTTGCAACAAACACGCAGTGCTGGGATAAACACAATCAGGCGTTCCCGTTGCAACGATAATTAAATCAATGTCATTCGCTTCAATTTGTGCAACTTCAATGGCTTGTGAGGCAGCAATTTCCGCCATACTCGCCGCTGTTTCATGCTCGGCGGCAATTCGACGACTGTGAATGCCTGTGCGTTCAACAATCCATTCGTGCGAGGTTTCGACAGTTCTGGATAATTCTTCGTTAGTTAAAATGCGCTCAGGCAAATAACCGCCTGTTCCGATGATTCGACTGTAAAGGGTCATGATGTCGCTCGCTGGGCTAAAGTCGCTTCGACTTGGTCAGTAATTTTTTGAATAACGTTGTGGCTCACTTCGACTTCGGCAAGTTTAATCGCGGTTTTAAACGCTAAAACATCCGCGCCGCCGTGACTTTTAATCACCAAACCGCGCAAACCAAGAAAACTCGCACCGTTGTACAAACGTGGGTCAATACGTTTTTTAATCATTTGCAAAACGGGATACGCAACGAAGGCGGCAGCTTTGGTGAGTAAATTTTTACCGAACGATTCTTTTAACACCGTGCCAATCATTTTTGCTGCACCTTCAATCGATTTTAACGCCACATTGCCCACAAAACCGTCACAAACAATTAAATCGACTTTTTCGTGTCCCGCGTTAATCGAATTTCCTTCGACGTAACCGATGTAATTCAAATGGGAGTTTTCTAATAATTTTGCTGCCGCTTTGACTTGTTCATTGCCTTTTACCTCTTCTTCGCCAATGTTGAGCAAACCGACTTTTGGATTTTCAATTCCTTCGATAGCTTTCACGAGTTCATTTCCCATCACAGCAAATTGAAATAAATGCTCATCGGTGCAATCGACGTTTCCGCCTAAATCAAGCATATAAGTGTGACCAAAAATCGACGGTAACGTTGAAATAATCGCAGGGCGGTCGATGCCGTTGAGCATTTTCAACACAAATCGCGCCGTCGCCATCAATGCGCCTGTATTTCCCGCACTCACGCACGCATCAGCGCGTTTATCACGCACCAAATTGATTGCCACACGCATTGAGGAATCTTTTTTATTTTTCAGAGCTTTTGACGGCGATTCGTCCATTTCAACGGTTTGCGAAGCGTGTTGAATTTGCAAACGCTCGCCATAAGTTGAAAACGATTGCGAAAGCAAAGGATTTAAAACCGCTTCGTCACCGACGAGAATCAGGGTTAAGGCAGGGTTTTCTTGTAAGCAAGCAAGCGACGCGGGAACGGTCACATCAACCCCAAAATCACCGCCCATCGCATCAATGGAAATTATTAGACTCACGTTGACGTGTGCCTCCGTAGTGCATAAAAAGAAGCCGAATCAGAAAAAATCTGATTCGGCATTTTGGTTGTTCGCAGGTTTTGACTTTTAGTCAATTTCAACAGCGGTGCCAACGATTTGACGACCTTTGAAATAACCATCTGGTGTCATGTGATGACGCAAGTGGATTTCACCTGTGATTGGATCGGTTGATAATGTTTTTGCAGTTAATGCGTCGTGTGAACGACGTTGACCACGTCTTGAACGTGTAACTTTACTCTTTTGAACTGCCATTAGGATTCTCCTAGATTTAAATTGGCTAAAACAGAAAATGGATTAGGTTTTTTTGTTGCCGCTTCTTCATCAAAAGCGGCGGTGTATTTTTTGACGATTTCGTTTGCCATACAATCGTGCGTGTGGCGCGGATAATCGGGTAAATTTAATAATAATTCGTCTTCAACAAGCGTTGCCAAAGGCATGGTTTCTTCTTCAAGCAAAAGCGGTTCAACCTCATCGGGCAAACGTTCAACTTGTTCAAATGTTGTGGCAATACCTAAATTGACGTTGTGATCGATTTCATATTTCACGCTTTCTAAGCAATTCTGACATTGCAAATTTAGCGTTGCGTTTAACTTACCGTCAATTTTTGCTAATCGTCCTTCGCGCCCAAAATAAAGATCAACGCTCACAAAACCTTCGTCATTGACTAGGTCTTCAGTCAACCGAATAAGGCTTTTAATGGGAATTTGTCCGTGTAATTCGCCGCGTTTGTCGGCAAGATGTAGGGGATCAATGATTTCGGGGAGTCGATTTTGCATCGCGTAATGATATATTGAAATGGTATTAAGCGTCAAATCAACAATTTAACCTGTAATGCCACGTTTTTGTTTGATAAACACGCAATAAAAAAGCCCGCCTTGCTTTGCTTGCAAAACGGACTTTGTTTTTTACAACTTGGTTTTATGCCAACAGATCACCCGCTGCCAAAGTTGTCACACCAATTAACACAACGCCGACCATATCAATAGCGGCGGCTGCTGGATTTCCATCCCACACAACTAAAGTTCCACCATAAGATGTACCAGAATTCGCTGCTGGTGTTGCTGCAACAGTAAATTGACCTGTAGCCGTATCATAATTACCAACAACAATTTGATAAGTATCATCAGCCATTAAAGCACCAGTAGTGGTTAAATCGGCAGCAGCTCCAGCTGTTACGTCGCCAGTTGCAGCGGCTCCAGCACCAAAGGCAGTCAAATCAATTTTATCTGTTCCAACAGTAAAGCCTGTGATGATATCCATTGTAGCGGTTAGAAATTTATCGCCATCATCTAATGCAGCTGCACTAGCTCCACCATTCACAAACGTCACACCACCTGCTGTAACCGTTGAAGGCGATGCAGCCGTATCACCACCATAAACAAACACTTTAGTTGCACCACCTAAAGTAGCGACTTTGCCACCAGCAGTATCAGTGAAATCTAACGTATCGTTTGCTTGCGTCATGGTGATTTCAACAGTATCGCCTGCTGCAAAAAGAATAGAGTTATCCATTGCATTGTGAGCAACAGCGACGCTTAACGTAGCCGTTGCAGCGGGATTAAGATCTAACGTTCTTGTCGTGCCGCCAAGATTTACAAGATCTGCAAAGTGGCTTGAAATAAGCGTGTTTATTTCTGTGCCGCTGCCTGTGACCGTCAACGTATCAGCTGTAATTGTTCCAGCCGTTGTGCTTCTAAATGAAACATGATCTGCAATTGCTTGCGTTGCAGCGGCTGCGGTAATACTCCAAGAATTATCAGCCGCATCTAAAATCACGCTACTTGCACCTGTATTGGTTGCGGTGTATTTAAGAACTGGTGATGCTCCTGTTGGAACGATAACTGATTCTTGCGTTTGACTAATGTCGACAATTGTCAAGGTGTCGCTATTTGCAAATGTTACACCTGAGGCTTTTTGTGCCAACGCGCTTTCGGTCATGCTCCAAGCATCGCCTGTTGAATCAAGCACAATTGTTGATGCCCCCACTTTTGTTGGTGTGTAAGCAGCCAAAGCCGCAGCTTGAGTAACAGCGTTTGTTGTTGTAAGACCTGTCACAGTGACTTTATCGCCAGAAGCGAATGTAATGCCATTAGTTGCCAACAACGCAGTATCTAAAGTTCCAAACGCAATACTCCAAGTATTATCTGTAGCATCTAAAACAACACTTGCAGCTCCTGTGTTACCTTTCGTGAAAGCAGTGACCGCACCTGTTTCGTCAGAAATAGCGGTTACAGTTAAGGCATCCGTTGAATCTAATTTAATGCCAGCAGCCAACGCAGTAGTTAAATCACTGCCTGCAATAGACCATGCGTTAGTTGTTGAAACAGAATCTAAAATGATATTAGTTGCACCTGTTTTTGCACTTGTAAAATCAGTTAAAGCCGCAGCGCGACTGCCGTCTGCAATAGCCGTTACAGTCAAGGTATCACCAGAAGCAAATTTAATACCTGCTGCCAAAGGTGTTGGCAACGTAGCACCAGCAACACTCCAGCTATTATCCGCTGCATCTAACACAACACTTTCTGCACCGAGTAATGTTGCTGCATAAACAGTCAACGCATTGGTTTCATTGGCAATAATGATGTCAGTAATTGTTACCGCATCCGTCAATGCACCAACGGTGTGGAGAGCAAGGTTGTTTCCTGTATTCACAGTTGCAGGTGTTGTATTTCCTGCCGCTGCTAACGCTGATTGCAAGTTATCTTCAGTGACTGTCCAGCCTGTTGCTTCAGAAGTTTCTAACGTCAGTGTTGCCCCCCCTAACGCCGATTTTCTGTAGTTTTGCAATGCAGCTGCCTGACTACCTGAAGCAATACCTGTCACGGTAATCACATCGTCGGTATTCCATTTGGTATTTGCTAACGCAATTTGGTCAGTTGCTTGAGCAGCCGTAAGACTAACCGCATTGTCACCATTTAACACGATTGACGCACCGCCAATTACTGTTTCTCCCGTTACACTACCATTAGCTGCTGTACTCAAAAGAGCTGCCGCCGCTTCATTAGCATTTGGAACAGTCACCGTCACAACATCGTTGGTGCCGAAAGTCACATTGGTCGTTGCTGGTAATGCGCTGTAAGCAATCGTCCACGCATCCGTTCCCGTTGCAGAATCTAAAACGATGCTGCCATTTGTCCCAACACCTGTTAAAGTTGGCGTGAAGCCGCTTAACGCTGCTGATTCACCACCGCTCGCAACCGTTACTGTCAAATCATCATTGTCCATGAATTTAACACCAGCCGCTAAAGCTGTTGTTAAGTTCCCGCTTGTAACGCTCCACGTTGCATCCGTGTTATCCAACGTAACACCACTGCCACCTAAATTCGCAGTTATGTAATCCGTTAATGCAGTTGACTCTTCAGAAACTGCGATACCTGTTACGGTAATCGCATCGTCTGATTTCCAAGTGGTTTTAGCCGTTGAATTAGTCACGTTATTTGCTTTTTGTGCAGCGGCTTCCGCGCTTGTAATCGAAACAGAACCATCACCATCCAAAAGAATTGACGCGCCACCCAAAACGCTAGTTGATAATGCTGACGCGGTTGACTCGGTTGCAACCGTCACGGTTACAACGTCATCAGCAGCAAATTTAACTGTTGATGCAGGCAAACTAGCTTGAGCAACCATCCACGCATTTGTTGTGCTAACAGAATCCAACACGATATTTCCAGCACCTGTTGCAGCGGCAGTGAAAGTAGAAAGAGCAGAAGCTCTATCGCCGTCTGCAATACTTGCAACTGTTACGGTTTCGGTACCTGCAAATTTCACATTCTCAGTAATGGCTGCCGCTAAACCACTTTTTGAAACAGACCAATCATTATGAGCAGTTGACGCTAAAACAATGTGACCTGCGCCAGTTAAGGTGCTGGTGTATGCCGCTAAACTTGCATCAGTTGCGGTTGCTGCAGTAACTGATAAGGTTTCCGTGCTTGCAAAGGTTTGTTTGTGCGTTGTCATCGCAGTGCTTAACGCTGCTGCTGTCATGCTCCAAGTTTGATTACTTGCATCGCCTGTCAAAACGATGCTGCTTGCACCCGTTGCCCCCGTCGTAAAACCACTTAATGCTGTAGCTTGATTTGTAATATCGGTAACAGTGAGCGTCCCTGTGAACTTTTGACCAGCTGCTAATGCCGTTGTTAAAGCCGCTTGGGTAATACTCAAACCAGCATCTAATGTCACAGACAAGCCACCAATGGTAGAGGTGTTATAGGCGGATTGAGCTGTACTAACCGCCCCAGCGTTTCCAATGTTGGTAATTGTCAAATTTACGTCATTTTTCCAATTTGCACCGTTAGTAAGCTGTGTTGCAATGACAGAAGCAGGAAGAGAAATGTTATCCGTAGCACCTGTATCTAAAGTGACACTTGAACCGCCTAGAGCTGTTGCACTCAATGTAGCCGCTTCAGCGATTTTTGTTGTTGTGCTGGTATTCACAGTCACTGTTATGGCTTCCGCTGAATCCCATGAAGTACCTGTAGCTTGTGCTTTAGCTTGTGCTTGGGTTAGCGTTACTGCATGAGATGCACCTGCTGAGGCAACTAACTTAATTCCTGAACCACCCAAGACAGCTTTGTCTAAAGCAGAAATAGTTGCGTCACCACCATTGTCTGCCGTAACAGTTAATGCTTGAGACGTTGCCCATTGTGTATTTATGTTCTGTCCCGTTGCGTTAGTTTGCGATAGGCTCACTGTTCCATCACCTGTTAAAACAAGACGTGAGCCACCCAAATCTGAAATAGTTAATGCCGAAGCGGCAGACACTTGAGAATCGGAAATGCCCGTAATTGTCACAACGTCATCACTTGCAAACGTTAAATTTGCTGCATTTAGTGCAAGAGCCTCATCATAAGTGATTGATACAGCATTATCACTTGCATTAAGTAAATCAATTTTTGCAACATCAGCCACTAATTCGCTGATTTTTGCGGCGATATTTGCGCCTGAGTCCACAATATGAATCGTATCGTCAGCAGATAATTTTGCAGCAGTCAGTGCTTGTTCTTGACCGACTGTCATGCTGATTGTGTCAGTGTCTGTTGCATCAATACCGTCGATGATTGCTGCGTTTGGATAAGCAGGGGTAGCATTGTTCGCACCAAGTAAAGGGCTACTGTTAGATGCCTCAATAAGAGCTGTATTGATATTTGCGCCTGTATCAGAAATATAAACGGCATTAGAGGCAGTCAAACCTGCTGCCGCAGTACCAAAAGCAGTCGTTGTATAACCTGTGACTGAAACAATATCGCCATTTGTAATGCCTAACGCGCCACCAGTCCCACCGCCTGCTAATTTAATCAAGACATCATTTGCGTCAACACCTGCAACAGCATCAGAAATGAAGATATAAGAATCTGTACCATGAAGGAATAACGCGGATTCACCTGCTACTAAAGTGCCGCTAGCAATCCCGTTTTCCACGGCAACAATTTTATCAGCGAGCGTGTCATCAGAATCAGCAAAAGTTGCTAGCCCTGTTGCAGAAATGCGAGCCGTGCCACTCGTTAAAGCTCCAGTGGCTTGTTCAATTGTAATTGCGGTACTGCCAAAATCAATCACGTCACCGTCTGCTGCGCTGAAATCTGAAATCGTATCAAAACCAACAGAAGGGCTACCTGAATCACCTGCTGCAAAGACAAATTTATCCGCGCCTGCACCACCTTTGATGGTATCAAGACCTGTGCCTGCTGAAATGGTGTCATTGCCAGCACCTGCATCGATTGAATCCGCACCTGAGTTAGTTCTAATATCGTTATCACCAGTGGTTGCAGTGACTTTCAATGCGGCAGTGTAGTTTGAAGCGTCTAAATTACCTGCAACAAGTGAAACGGCAACATCGGCAACAGAGCCTGTTAAAGTCAACGTTTTTCCAGCCGCTAAAACCGTTGCGTCGATCGTAGCAAAACTATTGTTTGCCCCTGTGCCTAACGCGAGTGTTTGATTACTTGCTGCCGTAGTTAATTTTAAATTTTCAATTTCTGACACATTCGTCAAAGCGCTAGCTACGCCACCGAAAACTAACGTATCCGTTCCCACACCACCTTTAATGGTATGCGTCGCAAGCGTTGTTGAAGCCGTTAGCGTGATAATGTCATTGCCTGCGCCAGCGTCAATACTGTCACCTGTAATGCCACCTGTTGAAATAATGTCATTGCCTGCGCCTGCAGTGATAGTTTCCGCAAGTGATGAACCGACGATTGTGTTAGATGTTTCAATACCACCTGAAACAGTATCTGCACCTTCAATCAGGGCATATTTTTTAGCGGCTAACCAAGTTTTTACATCTGAGCTAAAGCTAGCTGCTTGAACGGGTGTAAATTTTTCGAGTTGCGTGGCACTTAATTTGCCAAATTGCGCGGTCGTTAAGCTTGAAATCGCCTCTGAACCTAACTTTGCCATTGAAGCATCACTAAGAGATTGAAATGCGCTAGGTTTAATCAATTGTATTTGCGACCCCGTCAACGCGGCGGCTTGTGCGGTACCCAATGCGTTAATTTGAGTCGGTGTTAATGTCGAAACAACGCTTTCATCTAATGCAGCTAATGTGGCAGCAGGTAATTGTGCAAGAATGGTCGTTGAAAAACCTTTAAATGCCATAGGCGTTAATGCCGTAATGACAGATTCATTCAATGCACCAACTTGCGTTGAATCTAAAGAGCCGACTTGATTTTTTGTTAAAACGGCAGCCTGTTCTACATTTAATACGGCTAATTGCTCAGTCGTTAAGCCTTTGATATTTTTGACGCTAAAGCCTTTAATCGCTAAAGGATCTAAGGCTTCAATAATTGTGACAGGAATCGCCGCAATTTGATTTGCACTCATGGCAATTAACACTTTTGCACTAAATAGCGGTGCGAATTCGGCATCTAAATTGCCTAATTGTGCGACGGTTAATAATTTAATTTGCGTAGGAGTCAACGCGCCAAATTGTTCAGGTGTCAACGCATCAAGCGCAAGACCTGTAATATTACGTTTAGTAAAACCTCTTAGCGCGTCTGGGGTTAAAACAGCTAGATCTTCTGCTTCCATTTCAGAAACAACAGCAACTTTTAACATAGCAATTTGTTTGCCTGTTAAAACACTCGCTTGTCCTGTGGTTAAAGCTTTGATTGTATCTGTTGTTAAACCAATGATATTAGTCGGCGTAAAGCCTGAAATGGCAACATCAGGAATAGCTTCAACCGTAGAAGGAATTAAAGCAGCCACTGCTTTAGGTGAAAAGGCAGCTAATTGTGTAGAACTTAAAGACGCAGCCTGCATATCACTTAACACATCAGCTTGTGCGGGAGTTAACGTGCCGAACTGCACAGGAGTAACACCTTTAATTTGCTCTGGTGTTAAAGCTGAAAATTGATCAACAGTTAATGTGTTCAATGCTAAACCACTCAAAGCTTTAGGATCGATACCTGCTACGGTATCAGGTTCGACAAATTTAAGCGGTAATGCGGCAACTTGTTTGATGGTTAAATTTTTAACCTGTGAATTAGTTAGTTCTGATTGTTGCTGCGAAGTAAACGCTGCGAAATCTTTCTCAGTAAATTTTGCGATTTGCTCTGGTGATAAACCAACAACATCTAAGGTATCTGCGAATTTTACTGCTGTGACTGTTGTTGCGGTTGTTGTTGCCATGATAGTAACCCCTTAATAAAAATGTGGCGAATTTGCCTTTGAAAATAAAGCAAAACACCTTGAGTGCGAATATGTTTAAACTGTGACGATTTGCGACTAATGCCTAAAGAATGCAAAAAACCACCTAAACCTTCTATCGGCACATTGCGCTAAAACATAAATAATTTTAAAAAAATTTCACCTTCAGTGTACATAAAAAAACCAGAGTAGAATTGTGACCATCATCACAATAAAAATTTCAATCCTATTGATTACCGAACACGACATTTCCCTTCAGCACTTTTTTTCAAAAATAGAGCGCGTAGAATTGCCGATAAAAAATCAACGCAACCAAAGAATTTTATGCAACAAAACCTTCCGACCGAATTTCTAAACGCCCTAAAAAGCGTTTTTCCAAAAAATGATATTCTCACCGAACCTGAAGAATGCTGGACTTACGGTTACGACAATTCACGTCGTCACGCTTTGCCACAGGTCGTCGTTTTTGCTACTACGCACGAACAAGTTTTAACAACCATTCAGCTGTGCAATGAATTTGAAATCAATATTACGGCGCGTGGACGTGGAACAGGAACAACGGGCGCAATCGTGCCGCTTTACGGCGGTTTGGTTTTATCGCTTGAACGCATGAAACAAGTGTTAGATTTTTCGCCTGATAATCGTTACATCAAAGTGCAAACAGGCATCACCAATCAAGAAGTTCAAGATTACGTCAAAAGCAAAGGTTTTTTCTGGTCACCTGACCCAACCAGCGCAGCGTTTTGTAGCGTTGGTGGGAATTTAGCTTACAACTCAGCAGGCCCGAAAGCTGTGAAATATGGCACGCCACGCGAAAATACCTTGGGATTGCGTGTGGTCACAGGTGCTGGCGAAGAAATGAACGTCGGCGTTTATACCAGCAAAGGCGTGGTCGGTTACGATTTGACACGTTTAATTATTGGCAGCGAAGGCACACTCGCCGTTATTACCGAAGCAACTTTGAAACTCACGCCATTGCCCGAAGCGAAAAAAACACTTCGCGCGATTTACAAAACTGTCGGCGATGCAGCGCAAGCGGTTTCAGCAGTCATGGCACAACCTGTCGTCCCATGTGCGTTAGAATTTATGGATGGCAATGCAATTAACATGATTCGCCATTACACCCAAACGGATTTACCTGAAAATGCAGGCGCGATGCTGATGATTGAAGTCGATGGTCAAGCCGAAGGTTTGGATTATGCCGCTGAAAAGGTCATGCAAGCGGCAACCAATGACGGTTTGCTTTCAATGCGTTTGGCGAAAAATGCGGCTGAAGTGAAAGCCCTTTGGGATACACGCAAAGCACTCTCCCCTGCCCTGCGTAAAGTTGCACCGAAAAAAATTAACGAAGATGTGGTTGTGCCTGTGACTGAAATGCCGACGTTAATTGCAGGGTTAGACGCGCTATCGAAAAAATATGAATTGCCGATTATCAATTTCGGACACGCAGGCAATGGCAACATTCACGTTAATTTATTGCTCGACCCTGACGACCCCATTCAAAGCAAAAAAGCACATGCTTGTTTGGATGAAATTTTTTCGTTAGTGTTAAAACTCAACGGCACACTTTCTGGCGAACACGGTGTTGGACTTGAAAAACGTGATTTTGTTGACCGCGAACTCGATGCCGTATCACTGAATTTAATGCGAGCAATCAAACGCCAATTTGACCCGAAAGGCTTACTCAACCCTGACAAAATGTTGCCTTTACAACTTTTACCCTAAAATTTTATGAACGAAACTTTAACTACTTTAACAACCCTGCGTGATTATATGCGTTGGGCATCGAGCCGTTTTACGGCAGAAAAACTTTCTTTTGGACAAGGCACAACGACGGCATTAGATGAAGCCGTTGCGCTGGTGCTATTTGCGGTCAATCAACCTTATCATTTGTCCGCGAGTTTTTTTGATTGCGTCTTAACGCATGACGAACGCAAAACTGTTTTCGAGTTAATCAAACGTCGAATTAACGAGCGTGTACCTGCAGCGTATTTAACAAAAGAATCCATTTTTATGGGCTTATCGTTTTATGTGGATGAGCGCGTTTTAATTCCCCGTTCACCTGTTGCCGAATTGATTGAACAACGCTTTGAACCGTGGGTTGAAGAAGAAAATGTGCAACACATTTTAGATTTATGCACGGGCAGCGCGTGCATTGCAATTGCGTGTGCGTATGCGTTTCCAAATGCAATGGTTGATGCAGTGGATTTATCACCAGATGCGTTAGAAGTGGCTGAAATTAACATCGAAAAACATCAGCTTTCCGAAACAGTGACAACGTATCAGTCAGACTTATTCAACAAATTACCGCCAATTAAATACGATGTGATTATCAGCAATCCACCGTATGTTGCCCTGCAAGAATGGCAAGAATTACCACCTGAATTCCATGCTGAACCAGATATGGCATTTAAAGGTGGTGAATCAGGATTAGATTTAGTATTGCGAATTTTGACGAATGCCAAAGACTATTTAAACGAACAAGGTATTTTAATTGTTGAAGTCGGTAGCAGCGCAGAAACACTGCAAAATCTATTTCCCGATGTGCCGTTTTATTGGCTCAATTTTGAACGTGGTGGCGATGGCGTATTTTTGCTTACAGGCGACCAAGTCGCGCATTATCACGATGTATTTGCTAGCACATTACATTCTTAAACAACAAAAAAAGGATTTCTCCATAATTTCTTCACATTTGGCTTTTAGACTTTAGCCATACCTCCTTGGGGACATCATTTAGAGGAACCGTTTTCTGACATGAAATTTAAATTGTTTGAAAAACTGTTCCTCCTTTTTTTGTCTACGATGTTGCTACTGCTGAGTTTGGTTATTTTGGCGGTGCATTTCAATTTCAAACAAGGTCTCACGGTTTATCTTCAAAAAATCGAACTCCAAAAAATCGAACCTTTCACGCTTGAATTAGGCAGTTTTTTTCAACAACAAAACAGTTGGGACAAATTACGCAATCAAGAAATGTGGTTTGGATGGGTCACACATTCCTCGCTCGCAAAAACGCCAACAACTACGCTGACTCCACAATCAAAACCTAGCACTGAATCTTTATGGATTGATATTGACCGTTTGGTCATTGTCGATAATGAAAATCGCCCTGTAATGGGTGTCTTAAAATCACCTGAACCGTTTGATTTTACTGACGAATACAAATTGCCCATTAAATCTAAAAATGCCACCGTTGGCTTTTTAATTATCAAACCGAATCCGTTAATTACCGATTTGTTATTGGTTAATTTTATGGAAAGTCAGTTGCAAGGCTATTTGTGGATTATGGTGTTTGCCTTGCTGTTATCGCTGTTTTTGGCATTTGTCATGGCGCGGCAAATTTTATCGCCATTAAAAAAAATCACCACTGGAATGCGCTCGCTAGCAACAGGAGATTTTGATATTCAAATTTCCGAAAAAGGACGCGATGAACTCGCAACCTTGGCGCAAGATTTTAATTTTTTAAGTCGCGCGTTAGCGCAAAGTGAACAAGCACGGCAACAATGGCTTGCTGATATTTCGCATGAATTACGCACACCGCTTGCCGTTTTACGTGGCGAAATTGAAGCACTCGTTGATGGAGTTCGCTCGCCGACACCAGAGCGAATGCAATCATTAGAACAAGAAATTTTGTCGCTCACGCGCCTTGTGGATGATTTATATCAATTGTCGCTTTCGGATTTAGGCGCACTCACTTACCAATTTAATCGCCTCGAATTGGTCTCACATTGCCAAATTATCATTGCCACTTTTCAAACACGTTTTGCGAGTCGCGCCATACAATTAACCTTCAACGCGCAATGCACGAATACGTTTGTAAATGGTGACGCAATGCGTCTTGCTCAACTCATTTCAAATTTACTCGAAAACAGTTACCGCTATACTGACGATAATGGAATGTGCCGTGTCAGCTTGTTTGAAGAAAAAAATCACCTCATCATTTACATCGAAGACAGTCCGCCGAATGTAGCAGAAGAAGAATTACCGTTATTGTTTGAGCGTTTTCATCGTGTTGATAAATCACGTCATCGAGAAACAGGCGGTGCAGGTTTGGGGCTTGCGATTTGCCGCAATATCGTTAACGCGCATGGCGGCATCATTTTTGCCGAAAATTCTGATTTAGGCGGTGTGCGAATTGTGATTGAATTGCCCAAAGCCTAATTTTTTTGGAGCTGAACCCATGAATAAAAAAATTCTAATTGTTGAAGATGAAGCCAAATTGGCTGCGTTACTCACCGATTATTTAACCCACGAAGGTTTTGAAAGTCATTGGCTTGACGACGGTTTAAACGTGGTGGAATGGGTAAAGCAGCACGCCCCTGATTTAATTTTGATGGACATCATGTTGCCGCATCGTGATGGGATTAGTTTGTGCAAAGAAATTCGTGAATTTTCTAACGTGCCGTTATTTTTGATTACAGCGCGAATTGGCGAAACAGACCGTTTGAAAGGGTTAGAAATTGGCGCAGACGATTACATTTGCAAACCTTACAGTGCAAAAGAAGTCGTAGCGCGAATTAAAGCGATTTTTCGTCGTTTGCAAAATTTTTCAACTGAATTGCCTGTTGTGGCAGGTTTTAGTTTGGACAAAGAAAAGTTGCACGCTTATTACGAAGGCGTTTTGCTTGATTTAACGCTGAGTGAATTTCGGATTTTGGCGGCATTGCTGGATAAGTGTGGCAAAGTCTATTCACGCGCCACGCTGCTTGATGTGTTGCATGAGGATGAGCGTGATATTTCGGATAGAACCGTTGATACGCACGTTAAAAATTTACGCCATAAACTGCAAAAAATTGCGGGTGACAAAGAGATTATTCAGTCGGTTTATGGCGTGGGTTATAAAATTGAGACGTAAATTACATGCTTAGTCGTACACCAATCCAACCCGCACGCGGCGCAGCAGGTGAGACAAAACGTCTATCATCATACGCAGCACCTAACACTTGATCTGCCTGTCCATAAACACCAAACGTGTTGTAGTTTGTATCAAAGAGGTTATTCACCTTGCCAAACAGCGCGAAGTTTTCAGTGATTTTATATTCTGCTGTGCCATTGAACACCCAATAACCTGACAAGGGTTTAGCCATATTAGTTTCGTCCCCACGAAACACTTGCTGTCCGCTGTACATTCCGTTGATTCCTAATGAAACTTTTTTCCATAAATCGACACTCAACGCCGCTTTAAAAATGTGTTCAGGAATGCTAGGGATTTTGTCGCCTTTTTGCACTTGCACAATTTCGTCTGGATTTAACGGATTTTGGATGTCGAAACCGTTCAAATAACGTGCATTAAGATAGGTATAGTTTGTGTTGAAGTGCCAATCATCAATCGCACTGAACACACTTTCTTTATCCATCGATGTTCCCGCTTCAATTCCGTAGCGGCGGGTTTGTCCAACATTACTAAAATAACCTTGACTGGCGATATTTCCCGCACGATGAAAAATAATATCGTTGTTGTTAATGGCGTGAAAAAATCCTAAATTCCAATTCCATCGACCATCAATCAGCGAGTTCAAATCACCACGAAATCCGCCTTCCCATGTTTTTGCAACCACTTGATTTAATGGTGGGTCAGACAAAAATGAATTTGGCAATTTACAAGGAGCTTGCGGGTCAGCGCAACTGAGTTCCATGGGTGTTGGCGCACGCGCTGATTCTGCATAGTTTCCGTAAACATTCACATTTTTCAAAAGTTGATATGTCAAACCTGCCGATGGATTCAAACGTTCAAAAGCGTGATTACCATTCAAATTCTTTTCTGCGTCATTGATATATTGGTCTTTCATATCCACGCTGATGTGGTTGTAACGTCCTGCGACAGTTGCCGCGAGTTTGTCTGTAATCGAAAACGTGTCACTCAAAAATACGCCAACTGTTTCCGTGTTTGCGTGCAAACGCACCTTTGATTCATCTACATAAATGCCACTGCCGACTGTTCCTCTATTAGCCGTTAATGAACCCAATTCAGTATTTGAAGCAAAATGTGTTTCAGCGTTATCGTAACTTGCCCCGACGGTTAAATTATTTTCATGTTTGAATAAATCCCCCGTAAAAGCGGTTTGCAATGTGCCGCCTTTACCGCGCATTTGGGTTGCGCTGGAATTTCGTGTTGCGCCAATTACCGAATCACCAAATGCAACCGTGTTGCCATTTGTATCAATCACAGGCGTTTCGCCACACAACAAACCTACATTTTCTTCATCTGCACATTCGCCATAGTCACTGTTATCACCGTTAAAAGTACGCATTCTATTTTGACGAAAATAAGTATTGCCGCTAACTTCGATATTTTCTGTTACGTCATAACTTCCAGAGAGTTCAGAAAAAAACATCCGCGTGACTGTTTGGTCATAATGGGTAAAAATCGCGCTGCGATTTTGTGCTAAAAGTTGAATAGGCGCGGGGCCATTGCCACGCATATCGTTATCATTTGCGCCCAAGATTAAATCGAGCGAACCTTTATCGCCGCGCCAACTGAGTGTTCCGAAAGCTCTATCTGCCTTAGTTGGTGAAAAATCGCGCCAGCCGTCTTCTTGAAAATGATTGATGTCAACGAAATATCCCCAAGTGCCGTTATTCCAACCGCTTGTTAATTCTTCCGAATGCCGCCCGAATGAACCGCCGTAGGTTTCGATTTGATGTTTAGGCGAAGAAAAACCTGTTTTCGTTTTAATTGCAATCGCGCCACCAAGCGAATTCAAACCATAAACGGGATTGGACGAATACATTGCCATCGAATCAATCGCACCTTGTGGCAATAAATCCCAATTCACGGTATCGCCAAACGGTTCGTTAAAACGCACGCCATTAACGTAAGTCGAAAGCCCTTGTGGCAAACCCATTAACGGAGATGCAGTAAAACCGCGATAAGAAATATCAGGTTGCAGCGGATTATTTTGCGCTTCGTTGACGTGTGCGCTGCCTAAATAACGATTGATGTAATCGGCGAGCGAAATAGTTTGCGTTTTTTCGAGTTGCTCACTTGAAACCGTTTGCACAGGCGTTGGCAATTTATCCGCATCAATACTGCCGCCAAGTGGTGAAACACCGACCACATTCATAATGCCTAAATCTTGTGGTTTGTCTTCGGCTAAAACTGATTGCGAAACGGCGAACGCGAAAACGGTGTAAATAATTTTTTTCATCCTAAATCGACCTAACTGCTAAATTTGTTTGTTGTAAATCATAAACAGCTTGATGTTCAAAAACTACAGAGTAAGACAGAAAAGGAATTTTTCCTGACATGAAAAAGCCGCGTATCTTTTTGTTGAAGATACGCGGCTGGAAGTTGAAGAGACAACACGGAGTATTAGAGTCGCTTCATGTAATGAAATGTTTGTGTACTTACTTAACAGGCAACGATACTTCTTCTTTCTTATTCCAATTTTTTCCCCAAGCAGCTTCCCCGCATTGAATACAAACATAATCTCCTGTCGCCGCCCCCCTCTCATATTCTTTCTCTAATGTTGGATGATCACATGGTTTATTGCCCCAAAGTTCTCTTAAACTCATTGCATCTTTCATTTTCATGTTTGCTCTCCAATATTTTTTGATTAAAACCATCATCTCGCGATTATTCATTGTTGCTAGAGAGCTTGATAAAGAACACCAACAAACAGCAAGCCCCCACTCGCAGCTCATAGTAAAGTACGACAACTCAACAATCAAATCACGAATCGAAAATTTTCCCGAAAAAAAACCACGCTATTTTTCAACAGCGCGGTAAAAATGGAGAACCAAGAAGTGGTTTAAATTTTAGAGTTGATTGGCGTGAAAACCTATAGGACTTTTTCCTAAACTTGCGACATCAAATTCAAAGACAACGCAATATGAGCCAGTTCAGCACTCGAATTCACATTTAATTTTGCCCGAATGTTTGTGCCGTAATTAGCCGCCGTTTTATAACTCAAACATAATTTTTCAGAAATATCGTGTGCCGTCAGCCCTTTTGCGAGCAATAAAAAAACATCAAATTCGCGTGGTGAAAAATCGTTCACGATGGTTTTTAAATCTGAACTCTGTTCATTGACTAAATTGGGTTCAATGAAAATTTCCCCGCTAGCGACTTTCTTAATTGCCGTAATCAACACGTCAGGATGCGCTTGTTTGCAAATGTAACCTTTCGCTCCAGCCGTCATTGCCCGACTCACAAAAACAGTTTCATGATGCACGCTAAACACAATCACTTTTGCCTCGTCATAACGCGAAACCAATCGCCGCGTTGCTTCTAAACCGCCAATGCCTGCCATCGATAAATCCATCACAATCACATCGGGTTTTAAATCAGCATAAAGCTGTAAAATTTGTTCGCCTTTTTCGGCTTCGGCAATCACGTCAATATCGGCTTCAGTCGAAAGCAATAAACGAAATCCTGCTCGGACAACGGCATGGTCATCAACCAAAATCACGGTTATTTTTTTGTTTTTCATAACGGAATTTTTACTGTAATTTTCATCTCGTTATCTTATGCCAATTTTTTTTATTTCCTGCCAAGAAAAAATAACGCAATACCGCTGCCTATTTTAAAAAACATTTTTCAACAAACTTTTGTGCGTGACAAAATTGAACAAAATCGTTGAACTTTAGCCCTAAAATCCTTATCCTTTGCCCGTTCAAATTTTGTTGAATATATGTTTTTGAAAAAAATAAAAACAGCTTTTTAAACTTTGAGAGGTCATTATGAAAAAATTAGTTTTAGCATTATCAACTGTTGCAGTAATGGGTTTAAGCGGCGCAGCGTTCGCTGACGAAAAAACAGAAATCGGCGCGAAAATTTACGAACGTGCTTTCGGTCGCGGTTGCGGCACTTGCCACGACATCGCATCAAACCCACAATTATTTGATTTAGTAAAATCTGGCAAATTAACACGCGCTAGCTTTGAACAAACATTAAAAGACGGCAAAGGCGGAATGCCAAAAGCTATCGCAGCAATCATGGAAGTTGGTCCTGTTAAAAAAGCTGGCTACGGTGAAGATCAAGCTGTTGATGCGTTGTTCGCATACATTCAAAGCAAATAATTTCACCGAAATTTCTCCGTTTCGTGAAGTAAAAATAACCGTGCTAGTTTCTAGCGCGGTTTTTTTTCGTCAAAATATCGCGCTAAAAACTGCTAAACTACTCGCATGAACGCACTCTCAATAAATAATCTTCGTAAAACTTACCAAAATGGCTTCGAAGCCTTGAAAGGCATCGATTTAGAAGTCAAACAGGGCGATTTTTTCGCATTACTTGGCGCAAATGGCGCAGGAAAATCAACCGCTATTGGCATTATCAGTTCACTCGTGAACGCGACAAGTGGCACGGTTAAAATTTTTGATTATGATTTGAAAACACAACGAAATTTAGCCAAAAGCTGTTTGGGACTTGTGCCACAAGAAATCAATTTTAATCAATTTGATACCGCAAAAAGTATCGTATTAAATCAAGCGGGCTATTACGGTATTCCCAAAAAAATTGCCTTGCAGCGCGTGGAAACGTGTTTAAAACAAGTCGATTTATGGGACAAACGTGACACGATGTCACGGCGTTTATCAGGCGGAATGAAACGACGAGTGATGATTGCAAGAGCGATGGTTCACGCGCCAAAACTGCTCATTCTCGACGAACCCACCGCAGGCGTTGACATTGAGATTCGTCGCTCGATGTGGGAAATGCTCAAAGAAGTGAACGCGCAAGGCACGACGATTATTTTAACGACCCATTATTTAGAAGAAGCTGAAAGTTTGTGCCGCAATATCGCTATTATCGACAGCGGAAAAATTATTGAGCATTCCGATATGGCGAGTTTGCTTACGCGATTACACGTTGATTATTTCATTTTGGATTTAGCACAACCTGTTAAAAACCCGATTTTAAACGGCTATGAAATCAATCAACTTTCAGAAAAAGTGTTAGAAATTGGTGTGCCGAAAGAATGTAATTTAAATGATTTATTCGCTCAACTCAGCGCAGCAAACATTCAAGTCGTCAGCATGAAAAACAAAAGTAATCGATTAGAACAATTATTTGTCAATTTAATCGGCAAAACCCATTGATACAGGAACAACGTGAAAACCAAACAACTCAATAATCCCGTTGCATTACGCAATAAAAAACAACCCAATAAACCTGCTAGTCAAATGCGTCGTGAAAATTTACGCGATGCGAAAAAAAAAGCACCTGTTGAAAAACGCCTTGTCGATGTTGACGTTGAAGCCTCAAAAGATGGCGAGCGTATTCAAAAAGTTTTAGCGCGAGGTGGTTTAGCGTCACGTCGTGAAATTGAACGTTGGATTACAGAAGGACGTTTAAAAATCAACGGCAATGTGGTGACACAAGGCGCACATTTAAAAGCGGGCGATTATGTGCAACTCAATGACCGCGTGGTGCATTGGGAAAAATTTGAACGCCAACCTACGCGCGTTCTGATTTACCATAAACCAACAGGTGAAATTGTGTCACGCAACGATCCACAAGGTCGCCCGACTATTTTTGCCAATTTGCCGAAACTCGACACGTCACGCTGGATTTCAGTTGGACGATTAGACGTAAATACCTCAGGTTTATTACTCGTCACAAATAACGGTGAACTGGCGAACAAATTGATGCACCCTTCAACCGAAGTTGAACGTGAATATGCGGTGCGAATTTTGGGCGAAGTGCCTGACGAAAAAATAGAACTACTCAAACAAGGTGTCATGCTCGAAGATGGTTTGGCAAAATTTGACCAAATTTATTTTATGGGCGGCGAAGGGGCAAACAAGTGGTATCACGTTGTTGTGAGCGAAGGTCGTAATCGTTTAGTGCGCCGTTTGTGGGAAGCACAAAATGTTGTTGTCAGTCGTTTAATGCGTGTGCGTTATGGACCCGTTGTGTTATCAGATGGTTTGCGTACAGGAAAATGTTATGAACTTGATGCAAAAGAATTAGCCTTATTATTTGAATTTGCAGGCTTGCCTGTTGAAACAACCAGTGTTGTAAAAGGAGAAAAAAACGATGTCAAAACCAAACATTCTTCAAATCGCTAAAAGTGTCATTGCAGCGGCTACAGGCGTACAAAGCAGTAAAAATCGTGAGCAAGATTTTCAACACGGTTCGCTTTCTTCGTACGTTATTGGCGGCATAATTTTTACCATTTCTTTTATTGCCGTCATTGTGTTGATTGTGTCGATAGTGCTGTAAAAACTCTAAAAGACGCGAAACGTTCGCGTCTTTTTCATTCTTAAATTCTTACCTGATTCAATGATTGTTAAATTTGCCTACCTGTTAAAAAATTCGCCACGTTATCAAAACGTGAAACATTTCTTTTTCAACGTACTTGAAAATCCAAATAGTCGCTATAACGGTTATGTGGCGTTTTTTATTGTCAGTATGGTGTTATTGAGCGTTTTTTTCTTAATTCACGAAATTGATCATGAAATAACAGAACTAAGTAAAAAACTTGAACAAGCGATTTTAGTCATTTTCACCATTGAGTATTTATTGCGTTTTTGGCTGGCAAGTAATAGTCATGAAATTATTTTGACGCACTATGAAAAGTCAAAATATCTCAACACACGCTTTCCTGTTTTTTTGGCGTTAAAAGAGGTTATTCTCGCCAAATTGCGTTACATGATTACGCCAATGGCAATTATTGATTTGCTGGCGATTTTACCGAGTTATGAAACCTTTCGTTTTTTACGAGTTTTCATGGTGTTTCGGTTACTCAAACTGTTTCGCCATTTCCAAAGTATCAAAGTCTTCATCAACATTTTAGCTAACAAACGTTTTGAACTTTATACATTAGGGATATTTTTAGGTTTTTTGATTTTTATTGGTGGCATCGTCAGCTACTTATTTGAAAGTCACGCCGAAGGCGGACAAATCAAAAATTTGTTTGATGGGTTTTATTGGACAATTGTGACATTAGCCACTGTTGGTTACGGCGATATTGCCCCCCATTCGACAGGCGGTCGAATGGTTGCCATTGTGTTAATTTTTGGTGGCATTGGCGTTTTATCGTTTTTTACCTCAATTATGGTGTCGGGGTTTAGCGAAGAAATAAAACATTTACGCGAAAATCGTACTTACACCGAAATTAAACGTTTCAAAAGTTTCATAATTATTTGTGGTTTCGGACGTGTCGGACAGCACATTGCAAAACAATTAACCAAAGACAAACTCGATTTTATCGTTATTGATTCGCTGCAAGAAAATATCGATAAAGCAGAAGAACTTAAATATACCTATATTCACGCAGATGCGAGTAAAAATGGCGTGTTAGCAACAGCAGGCATTAACAACGGTGCATCAAGCGTTTTATGTGTGACCGATGACGATGTGATGAATGTCTACGTTACGCTCACCGCGCGGCATTTAAATTCTGGTATCAACATTATTACCCGTGCAAATAACATTGAAAACGTCAAAAAACTTTATCAAGCTGGGGCAAGTAATGTGATTCGTCCGTTTGAAATTGCAGGCATGGTCGCTGCCGAATATGTTGGGCAACCTGTCGCATTTGAAGCGATTTTAGGCATTATTAACGCCGAAAAAGATATTGTGATGGAAACGTTAAAAGTGGAATTA
This sequence comes from Methylococcales bacterium, assembly GCA_028713145.1. Classification (GTDB taxonomy): domain Bacteria; phylum Pseudomonadota; class Gammaproteobacteria; order Methylococcales; family Methylomonadaceae; genus UBA10906. Next base: position 3,285 of record JAQTOT010000002.1, on the reverse strand, counting down.
GGTTCCATTTTAGAATGCACTGAAATTTCATCCGTAAATTTTTTAGAACGAAAGTTGATTTTATTAGGTGTTGTCAGCGCAAATCCAGAACATCGAATTCATCAAAACAGTTATGAAATTAAAAACCAGCATTTTTATTTCAATCCGCCTGAACACTTTATCCTTCGTGCCGACGATTTATTAGTCGTTTTAGGACGCAAGATGAGCGTGGAGTATTTTCGTGGGCAAATTGAAAAAAGTCGGAGCATGAGAAAGCAATGAAAAAAACCGTTTCGCGTTGGTTACTTGATATTTGGTATGGCGATCATTTCATCGGCGCAGCCCTTACGCCGATAGCAATGTTTTTCTTAGATTTTGTGAAATTTCGCCGCTGGCTTTATAACGTTGGATTGAAAAAAAGCACCGCTTTACCTGTTCCCGTTGTTATTGTTGGCAATATCACTGTGGGCGGCACGGGAAAAACACCATTATGTGTTTATTTAGCCAATTTACTCAAAGCGCACGGCTATCGGGTTGGCATTATCAGTCGCGGTTATGGCGGAAAAAAAGTCGCGGCAAAGATGGTTTTACCCAATAGCGACGTAGCGGAAGTGGGTGACGAAGCATTGCTCATTTTGCAACAAATAAACTGCCCGATGGCTGTCGGGGCAAATCGCGTTGAAGCAGGACAATTTTTATTGAAACACGCGCCATGCGATGTGATTTTAGCTGACGATGGTTTGCAACATTACGCGCTTAAACGTGACATTGAAATTGCAGTTGTTGATGGTGAGCGACGTTTTGGAAATTCTGCTTGTTTGCCCGCAGGGCCGTTAAGAGAACCGATTGAGCGGTTAAATAGCGTTGATTTTGTTGTCGTGAATGGCAAACCGTTAAATGACACCGCTTGGCACGAATGGCAAATGCAGTTGCATGGCGATAATGCGATAAATTTAAAAACTGGTGAAAGCAAACCGTTAGCCGAATTCAAATTTCTCGATTGCCATGCGATTGCTGGAATTGGTAATCCACAGCGTTTTTTTTCGCAGCTTGAAAAAGCAGGAATTTTACAGTGTGTTAATCATAGTTTTCCTGATCATCATGTTTTTAGTGAAAAAGAAATTATCTTTAAAAATCATCCCGTTTTAATGACCGAAAAAGACGCGGTGAAATGTAAATATTTTACGACACAAAATCATTGGTTTGTGCCAGTCACCGCGCAATTGCCAACAGAATTTACGGAAAAATTTTTAACGCTACTCACGCAAAAACAGCAAAATTCAAATCACAAACAAAATATCTAACGCCTCAGAAAGCGTTGAAACGCCATGAATTTCTAAACCCGCAATCGCTTTTTTAGGCGCATTCGCTTTGGGAATCACGGCTTTTTTGAATCCATGTTTTGCCGCATCATTCAAACGCGCATGACCATTTGTAACAGGTCGAATTTCGCCGTTTAAACCTAATTCACCAAAGAAAAACGCATCTTGCGCGACCACTTTATTTCGTAAACTCGACACAATGCTAGCAACAATAGCCAAATCTGAACTTGTTTCAGTTACGCGAATGCCGCCGACTACGTTTGCATAAATTTCGTCACTTGCCGTTGAAATTCCACCGTGTCGCGCCAAAATGGCGAGCAACATGGCAAGTCGATTTTGATCTAAACCCACCGCCAAACGACGTGGATTTCCATATTGACAATCTGTCACAAGAGCTTGAATTTCAACTAGCAATGGGCGCGTACCTTCCCACAAAACGGTCACGACGCTGCCTGAAGACGGTTTTTCAGCACGATTTAAAAACATCGCTGACGGATTTTTCACTTCTTTTAAACCTGTGTTATCCATCGCAAAAAAACCGAGTTCACCCACGCTACCAAAACGATTTTTGTCCGCGCGTAAAACGCGATAACGCGCATCATCCGTTGACGCGAGCATGACTTGCGTATCGACAATGTGACTGAGCGTCATAGGACCTGCAAGAGAATGATCTTTGGTAACGTGTCCTACCATAAAAATCGACACATTATGTTGCTTGGCATATTGCGTTAAATAACTTGCCGATTCACGCACTTGCGAGACTGAACCCGCTGCCGAATCTGACGTTGTTGTGTACATGACTTGAATTGAATCAATGACCAAAATTTGTGGTTGTAGTTCGTCCAACACGTCACAAATTCGTTGCACCGATGTTTCAGCAAGCATCAAAATTTTGTCTGCGGGCAATTTCAAACGATTAGCCCGTTCGGCGATTTGTTGCAGCGATTCTTCACCTGAAACATATAAAACTGAAATATCTCGCGCCGCAATGTTGGCAATTGCTTGAAGTAATAACGTACTTTTCCCAGCACCTGGTGCGCCGCCGATTAACACGACACTACCTTGCACAATGCCGCCACCCAAAACACGGTCAAATTCTGAAATGTCACTAGAAATACGTTCTGCTTGCGATAAATTTACGTCTGATAAACGTTTTACTTCTGAACGTGTGCCTGTATAGCCTGTTGTAACAACCCGTTTTTCATTTGCAGGAGCTAAACGAATTTCTTTGATTGTGTTCCATTCACCACAACTCGCGCATTGTCCATTCCAACGTGGATAATCCGCGCCACATTGGTCACAAACAAAGGCTGTTTTCGTTTTTTTACTCATAAAATTTTCACTTGCAGATTTTGACTAGCTCTGTATAGTTTCAAGGCTGACAATGCCGCGATTCGGCTTGTTTTTCAATCACTATTATAAGAAGAAGGTTTCGACATGAGTTTTGATTATAAACGTTTGACAAAATTTGAAGTGAACTTAAACGACCAACAAAAAAAATACCGTTTGTATGGTGGCGTTGTAGCATTAGTTTCATCGGTATTTCTTGCTAGCATTCCGTTACTTTTAATCGGCTTGATTGCTACAGCAACAGGCTATTTTGGCTGGTGTCCGCTTTGCTCTGCGTTAGGTAATTCACCTTGCAAAGTCTAATTTCCTAAATAATGGCGCGTTTCGCTTGTCGCAACGCGCTTTGTTCTGCAACTTCCCTACCCTGCTTATTTTGTGACTACTGTCTACCCTATTCCTGAAAATCACCCACAACGTTTTATTCTGCATAACGAAGTTCATGCTCGTTCTCCAATCATTCGTGGCTTACCAGGTCGAGCCAGTCATTTGGCATTATCGCGTTCAAGTGAAGAAAAAATTCATGAACGCAAACATTTAAGCCAACTTTGTGAACGTTTTGGAGTCGTCGCACCTTCAGTTGACGCAGACCATTTCAGTGCGACGTTTGATTTATTTCAACTTCGCTGGGAGCAAC
>JAQTOT010000246.1 GCA_028713145.1 Methylococcales bacterium | reverse complement strand
CGTTTGATTTTATCAATCCGTGCGGTTATTCCGATTTAAAAATGACGCAACTTACCGATTTTGACGTTAAAGTCGAAACAGCCGAACTCGCACAACAAATATCTTCTAATATTATTAAAAATTTGAATGACAAATTATCAAGCTCTATCCCGCAACACACCTGAAACACATCAACGTAATAGTGAAAAATTGGCGCGAATTCCTATCAAAGTTGAACCGACTGAAACACCGTTACGCAAACCAGAATGGATACGCATTAAATTATCTTCCGGACAAGAAATTAGCCGTATCAAACAACTTTTGCGGGAAAGTAAATTACACACTGTTTGCGAAGAAGCGGCTTGCCCAAATTTAGCTGAATGTTTCAAACATGGCACGGCGACATTTATGATTATGGGCGATTTGTGTACGCGCCGTTGTCCATTTTGTGATGTCGCACATGGAAAACCTTTACCGCTTGATGCCAATGAACCGCATCAACTCGCCGAAGCAGTGCAAGTGATGGCATTGAAATATGTTGTGATTACGTCAGTGAATCGAGATGATTTGCGTGATGGTGGCGCGGGACATTTCGCGGATTGCATTAAAGAAATTCGTAAACAAACGCCAAACACTAAAATTGAAATTTTAGTTCCAGATTTTCGTGGTCGAATGGAAAAAGCGGTTGCACTTTTAGCACAACAGCCTTGTGATGTATTTAATCATAATTTAGAGACTGTGCCGCGTTTATATGCCAAAGCGCGTCCTGGTGCGGATTACGAGGGTTCATTAGCATTATTTCGACAATTTCACGTCGTGCAACCAACCATTCCGACAAAATCTGGATTGATGCTCGGCATTGGTGAAACAGAGGCAGAAGTTGAAGCGGTGATGCGAGATTTGTTAAACGTGGGATGTTCGATGTTGACGTTAGGACAGTATTTGCAGCCGAGTAAATCACATTTAGCCGTTGAAGAATATGTCACACCTGAACAATTTGAACGTTACGCTCAAACGGCAAAAACGTTAGGTTTCAAACAAGTGGCAAGTGCGCCACTCGTTCGTTCTTCTTATCATTCCGATTTGCAAGCAAAAGCGATGATTTAAAAAGGTTTAATTCAGCTTATTGGTTTACCTCGAATCTCACCGTTTTCCTGCCATGTTTGAAAACGTAAAGATGTATATGGCACAAGTTCACCATTAGCTTTTAGCATTTCTAATTGTAACAATGTTTTATCTAAATCATCCCATTGCAGCGAAAAATCTAACAAGTTGTATTGCCACCATGCTAAGGTTTTAATCCGTTCAATAATTTCAGGAGAAAAACGCATTTTAATCAACTTTGCAGGTGTGCCACCTACAATGCTAAAGGGTTCAACATTTTTTGTGACAACACTTCCTGCACCAACAACTGCACCATCACCAATCGTTACACCTGTTTTAATTTTCGCCCCTGAACCAATCCAAACGTCATTGCCAATAGTTGTTCGCTTCAGATTTTCATAAGACATTAACGGTTTTGTAATGAAGGGTTCATCAAATAAATTTTGATAAAATACCGGACTTGTTGAAAGTGTTTCCGTTGGATGTTGTGATAAAACATGCACGTTGTCGCCAATTGAACAATAACGACCAATATCAACATCGCACAAAAAACAACCATTCGCAACGTAGCTAAATGCACCACTTGTAAAATTAACAAACATCGCATTGTGAGAACGGAAGGGCGATTCGACAATGATACGTCCTTGCAAACTACTGCCTGCACTCCACTGAATTGATGGAGAGGCAATTGTCATTTTTTATCACCAGCGATAGATTTCTCGACATTAAAATACGGCGGCATTTCGTGAATGTATGCCATATACATTGCATCTGCCATTGACCATAAAACGTCGAGTTTGAATTTCAAAATATCAACCATGCGGTTTTGTTGTTCACGCGTTTTATACCAATCTAAGGTAATTTCTAAACCATGTTCAACGTCACGACGCGCCTCAGTTAAACGTTTACGGAAATAGGCATAACCTTCTGGTTCAACCCAAGGATAATGCGTGGGCCAGTTATCCAAACGTTGTTGATGAATTTTCGGCGCAAATAATTCCGTGAGTGACGAACTTGCCGCTTCATGCCATTCTGCTCTACGAGCAAAATTCACATACGCATCAACGGCAAAACGTACACCAGGTAAAACGTGTTTTAAAGAAGTAATGTCTTCGCGAGTCAAACCGACCGCAATGCCTAATTGTATCCATGCTTCAATGCCACCAACATCTCCCGGATGACCATCGTGGTCTAAAATACGCTGTGTCCATTTTGCGCGCGTTTCGCGGTCAGGGCAATTCGCTAAGATATTGGCATCTTTAATGGGAATGCACACTTGATAATAAAATCGATTCGCTACCCAGCCTTGCAATTGCGCTTTGGTGAGTTTTCCTTCGTTCATCAACGTGTGATAAGGATGATGAATATGGTAAAGATTTTCCATGCCGCGTAATTGCGCTTCAAATTCTTCGCGTGTCCAAGGCGTATTTTCTGTAGTCATGTTTGTCTTCTCGTTGTTAAGTTTAAAAAATAACGTCTTCGTAAATATCGGCTAACGTTAAAACGGCGTGATAATC
>JAQTOT010000099.1 GCA_028713145.1 Methylococcales bacterium | reverse complement strand
TAAGGTAATTGTAACGGTCGTTGTAATTGAGCCATCTGACGCACCAACAAATGTTGTCGCACTATACGTCACGGCTTTGCTGACAATTCCGCCGTTGAATAGAAGAAATTGATATGTACCGTTTTGTCCTGAATTTCCCGTGTTAGTATCAAGATCGGAAAGGGCATTGGTCGCCCCTGCTGTTCCTGTGAAAGGAATCTGAAAATAATCAACCCCTGCTACGCCCCCAGATGTCCCAACATTCCAGCCTGCCGTTGCCGTATGATTTGCTAATACGGCGACATACTCATAGCGAAACTCGATATTCATATTGCCAGAACCCGCATCGGTCAGGATGATTTGCCCTGCCAATACGGGGACAGAGGAATTCCCTGAAGGCGTATATTCAGCAACGTCATCCCAAGTGATGATGATTCGTTTAGTTGGGCTAGTCGTATCTAAATCCCAATGAACAAGGTTTGCGCCCGTTGAAGTGCCGCCAGCACTTATTGTTGAAGAAGCTGCTCGCGTATCTAGGTCAGACCAATAAAGCGCGATTGTTGGAAGATATACTGACGATGCACCTGGTTTTGCGACACCAGAACTTAAACCCGTTGGCGTGTAGGTTTTAGTACCCGCACCGAAAGTAATCATCCCATTATTGTTGATGAATAATTGGGTGTAACTATTCGCGCCGAACTTGACCCCGCCAACACCAAAAATACTGGTAATGTCGATGCCTGGTGCAGCCATCATTGGATCATCTGCGTGAACGTAGTCGTTTTCACCAAATCCTGATGTGCCGCCCAAACCGTTAATTAAGCTTGGAGGTGTGCCTAACAATTCTTGATAATTGGGAGCTGAAATAGCCGAACTTTCTATTTCTCCACTATGAACTTCTAAATTCCAATCACCCCCTAACGCGCTTGCCCCCGTTAAATCATTACTTGCCGCAATATCTGCATGAGTCAATTTAGCAAGTAAATTAACGAAATCGTTGCCTTTTTCATCTTTTGCAATGTCGCAACCATAAAGCAAAATGTCACCATTTGGGGTGAGCGATTGCCCGATTTTTTTTAATAGTGGCGCGTACTGTGAGAGGTTTTCGCTAGTCAGTGTGCCATTCGCAAAATCCAATTCACCGCTTGCACCATGTGAAATGATATGAATGGCATCGAGATTTTTTTGATTATGTAACGCAGCGGCAATTTGCGTGAGCGCGTCAGTCGTTGAATTTAGAAAAACAATTTTCGTACGGGATGTATCGATGTTCGTAAGTAGCTCTTGCTTGTTAGCAATAGCTGAATCGATAAAGAGTATGGCGTTGTTTTTGTTTTTCATAATGTAAATTAAGACGAAGCGAAATGACGGTTATTGCAGGTTATCGACACTTCGGCGACTTAATTAACTGATATTACGCAATCGTTCTTTTTGCAAACGTAATTTTTCAGCTTTTTCAATAGCTTCTTTTTCTTTTCTCGCTAATCGATTTTCATAACGTTTTTTAGCGTGTAGATTCGTCGGGGCGAGTTGTGGATTTTCTAAAACTTGCATCGAAATACAATCTACAGGGCAGGGCGCAATGCACAATTCGCAACCTGTGCATTCACTCGCAATTACCGTGTGCAACATTTTCGAACTGCCCAAAATCGCATCAACAGGGCAAGCAGCAATACATTTCACACAACCGATGCAACTTGCTTCGTCAATTACCGCCACACTTTTAGGTTTATGCACACCAAACTGCGTATTTAATGGTTTAGCTGGAACGTTTAAAAATGCAGCGATTTTTGCAATTCCTTCGTCCCCACTCGGCGGACATTGATTTATATCCGCTTCGCCTGAAAGAATTGCCTCAGCATAAGGACGACAACCTTTAAAACTACACTGTCCGCATTGTGTTTGCGGCAATAAATTATTGAGTGCTTCAATCATGAATTTAACTTATTTAAATAATCGCTAACGCCTTGTTGCACAGTCGAAAACTCTTTTGTGTAACCTGCTTCGCGTAAATTCGATAAATCTGCCTGGGTGAAACTTTGATACGCGCCTTTTAAATGCTCAGGAAATGGAATGTAGCTAATTGTGCCGCGTTTGTGCCAATCAATGACCGCTTTTGCCATCGATTCAAACGTTTGTGCTTTGCCTGTTCCGACATTGAAAATACCGCTTTTGTGCGAATTTTCTAAAAACCACAAATTCACCGACACCACATCATTTACATACACAAAATCTCGTTCTTGCTGTCCATCGGCGTAACCGTCGCAACCCGCAAACAATTTTACTTCGTCGCCTGCTTTGAGTTGGTTATTGAAATGGAACGCCGTGCTGCTCATTGAACCTTTATGTTGTTCGCGTGAACCGTAGACATTGAAATAACGCAAGCCCACGATTTGACTGTTTGCACGCGGTAAAATACGACGCACATATTGGTCAAATTGGAATTTTGAATACGCATACATATTGATAGGTTTTTCGCAGGTTCTATCAACACGAAAACCATTTTCGCCCATGCCATAAACCGAGGCGGACGACGCATAAATAAACGGAATGTGTTTAGTCTGACACCAAGCAAGCAAGCGTTTTGAATAATCGTAATTATTCGCCATGACGTAATGCCCGTTCCATTCAGTTGTCGCGCTGCACGCACCTTGATGAAACACCGCACGAATGTGCGTTAGAAAATTAGGATTTTCTAATTTTGCTAAAAATTCGTGTTTATCCATGTAATCGGCGATATTTAAATCAGCGATATTTTGCATTTTGTGACCGTTGGTCAAATTATCGACGAGCAAAATATCGTCTTCACCTTGCTGATTGAGCGCGTGAATAATGTTGCTACCGATAAACCCCGCGCCACCTGTGACTATAATCATGTTGAAATCCTGTTTGTTGTTAATCTTGCAACCATTGTGCAACGGTTTTTGCGTAATACGTCAAAATTGCATCACAACCCGCGCGTTTAAACGCAAGTAATGATTCTAAAACAACGGCTTTTTCATCAAGCCAACCATTTTGTGACGCGGCTTTTAGCATGGCATATTCGCCACTGACTTGATACGCAAAAGTTGGCACACCGAATTCATCTTTTACACGGCGAACAATGTCTAAATAGGGCATCCCAGGTTTGACCATTACCATGTCTGCGCCTTCTTGCAAATCGAGTGCAACCTCACGCAACGCTTCATCTGAATTCGCGCAATCCATTTGGTAACTGTATTTATTGCCTTTGCCTAAATTGCCCGAAGAACCCACTGCATCGCGGAAAGGACCATAAAAACTCGAGGCATATTTGGCTGAATACGCCAAAATTTTGGTGTGTATATAACCGTGATTTTCTAACGCCTCTCGAATCGCCCCGATTCGTCCGTCCATCATGTCCGATGGCGCAACAATATCCGCACCTGCTTTGGCGTGTGAAAGAGCTTGTTTAACTAAAACATCAATGGTTTCGTCATTTAAAACGTAGCCGTCCTCGTTAATTAAACCGTCTTGCCCATGCGAGGTAAATGGGTCGAGTGCGATGTCTGTGATAATGCCCAGTTCAGGTACAGCGGCTTTTAAAGCTCGAACCGTGCGTTGCACTAAACCATTTGGATTGTAGGCTTCAACTGCGTCATCCGATTTCTTTTCAGCTGACACCACAGGAAATAATGCAATCGCAGGAATACCTAAAATATAAAGTTCTCGTGCTTCTTCAACGAGTAAATCCATCGATAAGCGTTCAACACCTGGCATCGAATCAATGCTTTCACGTTTATTTGTCCCTTCGAGAACAAAAACGGGATAGATTAAGTCATCAACGGTGAGCTTATTTTCACGCATTAAACGGCGCGAAAAATCGTTTTTACGCATTCGTCTCATGCGTGTTGCGGGAAATTTAATGTTATGATGTGTCATGTTTTTTTATACTTTTTTGGGATTTTTTTATGAGAATTAAACACTATACCTTATTTCTTTTATTTCTGATAAGCCTTGCATTTACGCCGTTCACACGCGCTTTTGCAGGCGAATTATCTGCGCCGCAACAAGCTATTTCAGATGCGTCAGATAAATTCCAACAAAAAATGCAAGACCCGAATTTTTTGAAAGATTTTAACAAAGTCACCCAATTTGTTGACCAATCAATTAACCCACACGTTGATTTTGACAAAATCGCCGCTTTGGTTTTGGGCAAAGCATGGAAAGCAGCGACACCTGATGAACAAAAACGCTTCAAAAAAGAATTTCAAACGTTGTTAGTTCGTACTTATTCACGCGCTTTTTCGGAATTCAAAGAATGGACAATTCGTTTTTTACCTTCTGAAATGGAAGAGGGTGCAACTAAAGTTGTTGTAAAAACCGAAGTGTTACAACCAGGAGTTCAACCGATTGCGGTCAATTACAGAATGTATTTGGCAAATGGTGAATGGAAAGCCTACGACATCATGATTGAAGGGGTCAGCTTGGTGACGAATTATCGCACAACCTTTAGCGATGAAATTCAAGCTAAAGGTTCACTCGATGCGGTGATTGACGGTTTAGCAAAACGCAATGCTGAAGCCTTGAAAAATTCGTAATCCGTAGGGGCGAATTATATTCGCCCTTCATACACGTTACCTCGATGATGGGCGAATGTGATTCGCCCCTACAAAATGACCTCAATTAAAGATTCCCTCTACAGCCAACCACTCGGACAAATCAGCAGTTTTGCGTTTGACGACCACGTTGCAAATGTTTTTCCTGACATGATTTCGCGCTCTGTGCCTGGTTATCAAACCATGATTGCGGCGATTGGTTTATTGGCTGGACGTTTCGCAACAGAAGGCAGCGTGTGTTACGACTTAGGTTGTTCGCTCGGCGCGGCTTCATTTTCAATGCGGCAAAATATCACCGCGCAACATTGTAAAATTATCGCCGTTGATAATTCACCTGCGATGCTTTCCCGTTTTGAAAGCATTTTGACGCAAACTGAAACACCGATTGAATTGCATTGCGCCGATATTCGAGATGTCAAAATCGAGAATGCGTCAATTGTCGTTTTGAATTTCACGCTGCAATTTTTGCCCGTTGAAGACCGAGAAAAATTGCTTGCCAACATTTATGACGGTTTATTGCCAAATGGCGCGTTGATTATTTCTGAAAAATTGGCGTTTGATGATGCGCGGCAACATGAATTACAAATCGATTTGCATCACGAATTTAAAAAATCACAAGGCTATAGTGATTTAGAAATCAGTCAAAAACGCACCGCGCTTGAAAATGTGTTGATTCCCGAAACGTTCGCTACGCATCAAAATCGCTTGAAATCAGTGGGCTTTAACAGTGCCGAATTGTGGTTTCAGTATTTTAATTTTGCTTCATTTATCGCCCTCAAATGAACGATTATTCAAATTTATACCAAGATTTAAAAGCCGCTGACGTGGAGTTTTGGGCAGATTTATTGCCTGAGCAACTTGCAAGTGCGTTTGATACCACAAAACACGGCGATTTAATTCGTTGGCAAACGCAACTTGAAAATTTGCCGAACATTTCACCTTCGTTTTGTTCGATTACAACCGATACGGTAAAACTCGGTCATGCCGATGATATTACGCTTGAGTTGCAAGCCGAGTTGAAAGAAAAATTGCAAGCATTTTGCCCGTGGCGCAAAGGACCTTTCGATTTATTTGGTATTCACATTGACACTGAATGGCGGTCGGATTGGAAATGGCAACGCCTTGAAAATCATATTGCGCCACTCACAAATCGATTGGTGTTAGATGTTGGTTCTGGCAACGGTTATCACTGTTGGCGAATGCTGGGGGCAGGCGCAAAACGAGTAATTGGCATCGACCCGATGCTTTTGAACGTGATGCAATTTCAAATTATCAAACGTTTTTACGGCAACGATGCACCCATCGACGTTTTGCCATTGGGCATTGAAGCCTTGCCGCCAAAATTAAATTGTTTCGACACGGTTTTTTCAATGGGCGTTTTGTATCATCGTCGTTCACCGATTGATCATTTATTTGAATTGCGCGATTGTTTGAAATCAGGTGGGGAATTGGTTTTAGAAACGCTGGTGATTGATGGGGATTTAGGCGACACGCTGTTGCCCAAAGACCGTTACGCACAAATGCGAAATGTGTGGTTTTTGCCCAGTTGCGCGACATTGGTGAGTTGGTTAGAACGTTGTGGATTTAGAAATGTGCGAGTTGTTGATGTCACGGTCACATCTGTTTATGAACAACGCACAACAAATTGGATGAATTTTCATTCGTTGCAAGAGTTTTTAGATCCGCAAGATTCATCGCTAACATGTGAAGGATTGCCCGCGCCGAAACGGGCAATCGTCATTGCAAATTCGCTGTAGTTTACTGCGAATAACGGCTTAACCGATGCGTCCAAATATAATCTGCTGATTGATAATAGCTCATTACATCATTGATTAAATCAGGCTGCGTTTCGGGTTTCAAAACGTGATGTTCACCAAGTGGGTCATCAACCATATCGACTTTTTGTTGTGGCGATAAGTAAACCAATTTATTGTCTTTGAACAAGCCTAACTTTTGATAATTACTCACCAATGCACGCCCTTTTTCAGGTGCAATTTTTAAAATATCTTGCCCATAAAATTGGCTTTCATAATTCAAATTCAGCAATCCTAAAACCGTTGGTGCAACGTCAATTTGACTAGAAAGCGTGATGTTTTCAACTGTCGGAACGTGCAGTGGCGCGTAAATAAACAGTGGAATGTGATATTTATCAACGGGTAATTCGGTTTTTCTTGCGCTGCCCGCACAATGGTCAGCAACCATCACAAAAACTGTATCTTCAAACCACGGTTTGTTTTTCGCATTTTTGATAAATTCACCAATCGCATAATCGGTATATTTCACCGCACCTTCACGACCCGAACCTGATGGAATATCAATTTTTCCTTCAGGATAAGTATAAGGACGATGATTTGTCGTGGTCATGATTTGAAAGAAAAACGGTTTATTTTGAGCATAATCGTTGTCGGCTTCTTTCAACGTGCGATTAAAAATCACGTCATCGGACACGCCCCACGCATTTTTAAAAGTCATTTCTTCGTCAGTAAATTCGGTTTGGTCAACAATGCGATAACCGTTTCCCGAATAAAACTCGTTCATATTGTCAAAATAACCGCGTCCACCGTATAAAAACGCAGTGTCATAACCACGCCCAGCTAAAACATGACCGAGATTAAATAATTTTCCATTGTCGGGACGTTTGACAATCGACTGCCCCGCTGTGGGTGGAATTGAAAGCGTCAAAGCTTCCAAACCACGAATCGTGCGTGTTCCGACCGCATAAAAATTGGTGAACAACGCGCCTTCTTTGAACCATTTATCCATAAACGGCGTGATTTTCTGGGTGTTACCGAATTTGGTTAAATAATCTGCACTCAAACTTTCGACAGTAATCAAAATAACGTTCAAACGTTTTTCTTTGCCGTTACCTTTGATTTCGCGTTTGATGTTGTACAAACCTTCGTTCTTTGCGCCGAGTTCAGTTTTAATTTTTGCTGACAACTGCTCTTCATCACCTAAGCGATAAAACTGGTGATAATCCAGCTCATTATTGCGAAATGCGGAAAAAAACTGATATGCGCCATTTGCCGCGACTTCATTTAAATAAGTATTTTGGGAAAATTGGTAAGTCGTTTTGCCCATCGCAAAATAACTGACAACGGGAAATAAAAATAAAACACCCGCAATTTTTGCCCGTCGCGAAAAAGATTCCGTGGCATAAAATGTTACCGCCAACGTGCTTTTCACCAGCCAAAAACACGCAATTGTAATAATTAAAATTGCCGTTAATAGTTTGCCCAGCGGATACGATTCGACAATGTTTTGCACGACTTCATGCGTGTAAATCAAATAATCAACAGCAATGAAATTAAAGCGCACGCCGAATTCGTCCCAAAACGTCCATTCCGACAAAATCAAGAAAAATAGACCGTATAAATTCAACAAAAAGCCCGAAAACACAAACCATTTGTGCAGCTTTTTTTGATACCAACTGTTTGGAATGAGTAGTAAATAAAGCGTGAAGGGAATAAGGAAATAGCTGTAAAACGCTAAATCGTAAATCACGCCCATGCCGAAAGCGAAAGCGATTTGATAAAACGGGGTATCAATATCTGCCCATTGTTTAGCGAGTAATGCAACGCGAAGCAGTGCAAAAGTAACTAAATTGATAAGTAAAAACAGCCCTAAAATGCTAAAGCGAGTGCGCGAAAAAACGACTTTCATGTGTTAAATATCCATAAACAGCATCGGAATGCCATAAGTTAAAACAAAATAAGTGAAGGCAAGCATCCAACTCTTTTTAATGCTGTATGAAAAAAAACCACGCAAAATGAAGCTAACAATTCCCAAATACCAAATCGCTAATCCAATCCCGAGTGAAATTCCAATCACATCATGCTCTTCAATGTGCATTGTCACTAGCCAAAAATCCAACGCTTCACACAAAATCGCTAGTACCATAATGAAATTTTCACAGACAAAAATTGCTGTAAAAACGCGCTGGAATAGCAAAATGTTTTTTTCTTGAAACAATAAAAATGTCGCTACCGATGAAAACGCCATGATGGCACGCAATGAAACTTCCAACGTTCCATCCGCAAAATCAGCAATCAAGCCTTCAACGATAATTCCTGAAATCATGTAAAAAATAATCACATTACGCGAAAATCCACGGGTTGGCATCAACTGGGTGGGATCACTTTTGAACCAACATAATGGAAGGTATGAACGTAGCATTTGAAAAAACCTATCTGTCTTGTTGTAAAAGAGTGATTAAGCGTGTAGCAATTACTTCACTCATTTGCGTTAAAAATAAATGTCCCATGCTGGCATGAAAACGGTTTTCGTCGCGGCTGCCGATGGCCAGTAGACCTTCTAAATCAGTAAATAACATTGGAATTATTGCACACGATTTCACTTCATTTGCTTGAAAACCAAATAAAACGCGAGCTTGCGTTAACGTTAATTTTCCACAAGTCGGTCTGCCTGTTCTAAATTCGTTTTCGAATGGTTTTAAATCTTTGCTGTCAGGGGCAATGAAAACGTTGTTGAGTGTTGCTTGCGAATCCATTTGAATTAAACGCATGGCGACAAAATCGGTCAAAAAATACTCTGTTAAAACAATGTTTAAATTTGTGACAACTTCTTCAATCGTTTGCGCGTCGTGCAAGGCTAGATTTAATTGGTGCATTCGATTCATTGCTGTATCGTTGCCCCGCGCAATTTCAATCAATTCAAGCAATTGATTTTCCATTTCTTGCGAGCGGGAGCGAAATAATTCGAGCTGTTTTGAAATGAGCGAAACAGCGACACCACTAGGATGCGGAATGCTTAAATGTTCAAGTAAATGCACGTTTTCGATAAAAAAATCTGGGTGTGATTTCAAATACTCTGAAACTTGCTGTGCGCTGATTTCAACGATTTTTTCAGTTTTTGCTTTTTTTGGTTTCACCACTTTTTCGACAGTGTCTTTTGGTTTTACAACGCGCGGTTTGCGTGGTTTTTTCACAGGCTGTTCTAATTCTTCACTCATAACGCAATAAATCCTTCAAATACAGACACTGCCGCGCCTGTCATAAAAACAGGCTGTCCGCGTCCTGCCCAACTAATGTTTAATTCGCCACCAGGTAGTTCCACTTTGACATTGTTATTCAATAAATTTTGTTCAATGCCAATGACCACCGCTGCACATGCACCACTGCCACAGGCTTGCGTTTCACCTGCACCGCGTTCAAAAACGCGCAATTTAATCGAATTTTTATCCACAACTTGCATAAAACCAATATTGGCGCGTTCGGGAAAAATTTTGTGGCTTTCAAGTGCCGCGCCAATGGTTTCAACGGGTGCGGTTTTTATGTCATTTACTTGCAAAACGGCGTGTGGATTTCCCATTGACACTGCGCCGAAAGCCTTTTCAACACCATTGACATTGACGGTATAAAAACGCGCTTCTTGTTCCATAATCATTGGAATTTCGGCAGGTGTGTGTTTTGGAATGCCCATGTTGACAGTAATCAAATCGTCATCGGTGAACGTTAAAACAAGTTGTCCTGATTTGGTTTCAACAACAATTTCGTTTTTGTCGGTTAATTTTTTATCGCGCACAAATCGGGCAAAACAACGTGCGCC
>JAQTOT010000245.1 GCA_028713145.1 Methylococcales bacterium | reverse complement strand
TCTTCCGATCTGAATCGGCACGTTGCCTTTTACCTTTGCAGGATTAGTTGTGGCATCGGTTTTATATTCGATGCCCTTTGTGGTGCAACCGTTGCAAACCGCATTTTTAAGTATTGGCAATCAACCTTTAGAAGCGGCAGCGACATTACGCGCAAGCCCTCTCGATACGTTTTTTAGTGTCGTCATTCCACAAGCCAAAGCAGGTTTTTTAACTGCAATAATTTTAGGTTTCGCGCATACCGTCGGCGAATTTGGTGTCGTGCTGATGGTCGGCGGCAACATTCCTGATAAAACGCGCGTCGTTTCCGTGCAAATTTATAATCACGTTGAAGCTCTCGAATATACGCAAGCACATTGGCTCGCAGGCGGATTACTTGCCTTTTCGTTCACCGTTTTACTCCTTCTTTACACTGTTTTAAAAACTACGCCGCACGTCAAATGAACCGAAAATTAAATAAATTTATTACTGCCCGTTTCAAACTTAATTACGGTGACTTTGAATTATCAATAAATCTTCGTTTACCCAATTCGGGGATTAGCGTTTTATATGGGCATTCTGGTTCAGGTAAAACCACGTTATTGCGTTGCATTGCAGGCTTGCAACAAGCGCAAGAAGGTTATTTAGAAATTAACGGCAGTGTTTGGCAAGACAGTGACGTGGGTGTTTTTTTGCCCACGCATAAACGGTCACTCGGTTATGTTTTTCAAGACGCGAATTTGTTTTCACATTTAACCGTGCGGGAAAATTTAAATTTTGGATTGAAGCGTATTAAAGCAAATCCCCCCCCCCCTTCAAAAAGGGGGGCTTTTTTCTCCCCCCTTGGAAAGGGGGGCGGGGGGGATTTTAACCACATCGTGAATTTGCTTGGCATTGAACATTTGATGAATAGAATGCCAGAACGTTTATCGGGTGGCGAAAAACAACGTGTCGCCATTGCGCGAGCATTGGTTTTAAATCCTGAAATTTTACTCATGGATGAGCCACTTGCGTCGCTCGATTCCAAACGCAAACAAGAGATTTTGCCATTTCTAACGCGCTTAAATCAGGAATTAAATATCCCCGTTTTATACGTTACGCATTCACAACAAGAAGTCGCGCAACTGGCAGATTATTTGGTGTTGATGGAAGCGGGAAAAGTTCAAGCGGCGGGTAAATTATCTGAAACATTGAGCCGTTTGGATTTGCCGCTTTCACAGGAACGGGATGCCTCAAGTGTTTGGAATGCGATGGTAGTTGAACACGAAACGGAATTTCATTTAACGCGCGTTGCATTTGAAGGCGGTTCGTTGAGTTTGCCTGCGATTGAGACAAAATTAGGCACACCGTTACGGGTTCAAATTCATGCGCGTGATGTCAGTATCGTTTTAGAAACCCCTCGCGCAACCAGTATTCTCAACGTGTTACCTGCAATCATTGTCGGCATTTCGGACGGCGAAAATGGGCAAAGTATTGTGCGTTTAGAAGTTGGCACTCAACCGTTGCTTGCACATATCACGCGAAAATCGGCATTAGTTTTAAATCTAAAAATTGGCAAAGCGGTTTTTGTACAAATTAAAAGTACGTCAATTTTGAATTAAGAACTACACGACAACATCGAACATCCCGCGCGTTCTTTTGCCCAATCGGGACGTTTTTGCGCGTATTTTTTCAAATGCGGTTTTTCATCATAAGGCGAACGGAAAACGTCGAGCAATTTATGAATTTCGCTAAAGTCGCCTTGTTCAGCGGCATCGATAGCGAGTTGCACGAGATAATTGCGTGGCACATAAATCGGATTCGTCGCATTCATTCGTTTGCATCGTTCAGCCTCTGTTATTTCACTTTGATGCAAACGTTGCTGATAACGTTTTAACCATTCGAGACGTGAATTTTCATAGGTTTCATCGAGTTGCTCAGGCGAATAATAAACGTCTTCTAACGGTGAAATATCAAACTCTATTTGCGACATATCGACTTTTGCCAGTTGTCGGAAAAACAATGTCATATCCGTTTCAACCGTTTGCAACAAAGCGACTAAGTCATAAATCAAGGCTTCATCGGTTTCTTGACTATCGGGCAGTCCCAATTTTTCTGCCATCATTTTTGACCACGCAGTTTGAAAATTTTGGATGTAATGCTCATCCAATATCGCTTGCAGTGGTTTAATTTGTTGAATCAAGGGAATAATCGCGTTGGCGAGTTGCGCTAAATTCCACGATGCCATTCGCGCTTGTTTGCCAAATCGATAACGCCCGATGTCTGCATCCGTGGTATTGGGTGTCCAATCCAAATCAAAATTTTCCAACCAACCGTAAGGGCCATAATCAATCGTCAAGCCGAGTATCGACATATTGTCGGTATTCATCACGCCATGAACAAAACCCACTCGTTGCCAATGCACAATCATGTCGGCTGTGCGTCGGCAAACTTCGGCAAACCATTTCAAATAAACCGCCGTTGAAGGTTCGCCCAATTCAGGAAAATCGGTGCGAATCGTGAAATCGACGAATTGTTTTAATAATGTGAGGTCGTCACGCGCGGCGAAAATTTGAAAATGCCCAAAACGGGTAAAAGATGGCGCGACGCGACAGACGATTGCGCCTTGTTCGTGTTGTGGGTTGCCGTCGTAAAACATATCG
>JAQTOT010000098.1:3337-10189 GCA_028713145.1 Methylococcales bacterium | reverse complement strand
CCGATGGGAACATTGCGTCAAGCTATTTGTTACCCCTTGCAAGAATCAGACATCAATCAAGCGGAATTGGAAGAAAAACTTGAACTGGTTGGTTTAAGTGAATTGCGTGCAATGCTTGATGATGAAGTAGAAAGTTGGGACACGGCTTTTTCGCGTGAGCAACAACAACGTTTAGGTGCGGTTCGATTGTTATTGCAACAGCCAAAATGGATTTTATTGCAACAATCGTTTGATTCGCTTGATTCAGATGGTGAAATTGCGATTTTACGCTTAATTTGCCAAGAATTGCCCAAGTCGGCAATTTTAACGATTACACACGAATCCAGAGCGGAAGCGTTCCATCAGCGAAGAATTGTGTTGTAGTGGTAAAAAACGGATGTTACGCAGCTGCTAGCACAAATTTGATTGTGACGTTGTCACCAGTTTTGGGGACATACAATCACTAAAAAGCTGTGTAGCATCATAATCACGATTTTTCCACGATTGATACTTAGTGTGCAGATCAGAATAAGAAATAGAACACATTAGAATAAATCTGGATGTCAAAGTTGACTACAATTGTAACGTTTAGCTGTGTTGCATGAAGGAGGCTAGAAAATCGAATATCACGTTTTTCAATGCTGATTTGTCTTTTTCAAAATATGTGTTGTTGGACTATGCAAGTTAGAGAAATGTGACAAATGTGACCCAGTTCACATTTCTGGTTAAAAATTGCATATAGCCAAATCTCTTCAACTGTGAGAATTCGCAGTATATTTCAACGATTGTCATCCCCCAGTTACCTCGAAATCGCGATTTACACAACTACTAATTTTGGTAGTTTTATGTCAGAATCGGGCAATATAACCCTCTGTCGTTGAATCGTCTGGTTTAACTAAAACTTTAATTTTTTTGGATAGCATCATGGCAACAATTGATAAAAACCCTCCTAAACTTGTATCTTCAACGCCTAAAGTACATGGCACAGCTGTCAAAGTTGCTCAAAATATCGTTTTGACTTTTAATGAGGCTATAAAGATAGGCTCAGGCAAAATTACGCTAAGTAATGGAAGTGATACTCGCACTATTTCAATTACCGATAAATCGCAAGTCAAATTTGATGGCAAAACCATTACGATCAATCCGAAAGCGGATTTACAAGGTAACAGTCATTACAGCCTCACGATTCCTGCAACGGCAATTAAGGATTTGGCGGGCAATAGATATGCTGGACTTTCAAATGACACGGCGTTAAGTTTTGATACTTCTGCTGGGATAGTTGATACAACAGCCCCCGTATTACGATCAACTAGCCCTGCAAATAGTAATAAATTCGTTGCCGTGAATCGCAACATCAATTTTAACTTCAACGAAAAAATTCAACTTGGTGAAGGAAATATCGTTCTTTCTGATGGTGAAAATGTCCTCACGATTCCTGTAACGGATTCGCAAGTTACGCTAAAAACTTCAATACTTACACTAAACCCGACACAAAACTTTGATTTCAGCAAAACGTATACTGTGAAATTAGACGCTGGCGCGGTCAAAGATTTAGCGGGTAATGCGTTTGCGGGGAACGGCGAAGGCTTTGTGTTTTATACCAAATCATCGCCTGATAAAGTCGCACCAAAACTGACCACAACATCACCATCCGATAATGGCACTGACGTTTTAACCAATGCGAATGTGACGTTAACTTTTAATGAAACGATTAAAGCAGGCAAAGGCAATATCGTTATCAGCAATGGCACAGATGTCCGCACCATTGCAATCACGGATTCACAAGTAACAATTAACGGTAAAACGCTTACCGTTAACCCAACGGATGATTTACTCGCAGGTTCTAGCTATAACGTGCAGCTTGAAAAAGGTGTGATTACCGATTTGGCAGGCAATGCGTTTGCAGGTCTTACTAACGCGACGAAGTTTAATTTTGCGACAAAAGCCGCTGTTGTTTCTGACACCACACCGCCAACATTAACGCAACTGTCTCCTAGCGATAATGCTACAAGTGTTTTAGTGAATGCGAATGTCGTTATGACGTTTAGTGAAGCAATTAAAGCAGGGAACGGCAATATCGTTATCAGCAATGGCACAGATATTCGCACAATTCCAGTCACCGATTCGCAAGTGAGTATGACGGGGAATACATTGACGATTAACCCGACGAGTGATTTACTTTTTGCAAGCGATTACAACGTGCAGTTTGCAAGTGGCGTAATTACCGATTTGGCAGGCAATAATTTTGCAGGGATTGCGAATGCCACCGCGTTTAATTTTACAACCATCAGTTTAGCCCTAACAGGTAAAGCCATCGATGGTTATGTAGCAGGCGCGACGGTCACGATGCACGGCAGTGATGGCAGAACCTACACCACGACAACAGACGAAAATGGTAATTTCACCTTTCCAGCAGGCACGCCACAAGGTCCGTTGACTTCATCAGGCGGTATTGATTTAACGACTGGCAAAGCCTTCAAAGGCATTATGACTGCACCTGTAGGGGCGACCGTAATCACGCCTTTAACCACGTTGCAACAAGGTTTTGTTGAAAAAGGGTTGTCTGTTGATGATGCTGAAAAAGCTGTAGGTAAAGCACTTGGTTTTGACGCATCTGTGACGAATTTTGATTTAACCAAATTTGACCCCATTCAAGCGGTCAAAGACAGTTCAGTAGCGAGTACGAGTGTTGCGGACAAGAATTTTGCAAAAACGGTGTTAGCCAATACAGCAATGGTTGCAAACTTGATTGTGACGGGGTCGGATACGTTAAAAGGCGCAGCAACTGGCACTTCATTGACCACAGAAAAAGCAGTGAATGCACTGATTTCATCGCTGATTTCAAATATCCAAAAAGATACCGATGGTAAAGCTGATTTAAGTTCAACGAGCTTTTTGAAAACCGTTTTTACCGACAGTGCAAAAGACAGTTCGATCAGTGCTAATTTGATTTCCAGTAAAATTGAGAAAATCAATGACAGTTTTGCAACGGTTATGGTCGATGCAGCAAAAAACATCACCGATAGAGTCACAAACTCCACATCTGCCGAGGATGCGCTAACAAGTGTTGGCAAGGTCAATGACTATACGCAAAACACAGTCGCACCAACGATTTTTGATGAGACAAAAGCAGATACAACGGTTGTTTCCCCTAATTTAATTACCAATTTGACTGGTGATAATGCGGATAAGGTTATTGACCCCATCTCAACACCAACACCAACACCAACACCAACACCAACACCAACACCTTCGCCTGCTCCAACGCCTTCGCCCGTACCGACACCAACACCTTCGCCAGAGCCTTCACCTGCACCTACTCCCGCCTTAACCTTGTCAGGTGCATCAACGATCAACGAAGGCAGTGCAATCACTTATACCGTGACTTCGTCGATTGCCGCGCCAACAGGCGGTTTTAGTGTGCCTTATACCTTGTCGGGTATCTCAACGGCGGATTTCACAGGTCTTGCCGCTTTAGCTGGCACGATTAGCATTGCAGCGGGGGCAACAACAGGGACATTAACCTTGAACGTCGCCAATGATGGCATCAGCGAAGGCGTTGAAAATCTTGTTGTGACATTAGGGACAACTACAGGCGCAACCCTTGCAGTTCCAACGAAAACCACGGCAATTGCCGATCCTGCCCTAACCTTATCAGGTGCATCAACGCTCAACGAAGGCAGCGCAATTACTTATACCGTCACTTCATCAGTTGCTGCACCGACAGGCGGTTTTAGTGTGCCTTACACCTTATCGGGTATTTCAACGGCAGATTTTACCGATCTTACCGCTTTAACTGGCACGATTAGCATTGCAGAAGGTGCTACGACGGGAACATTAACCTTAAACGCTGCCAATGATTTGACAACGGAAGGGGTTGAAAATCTGCTTGTCACATTAGGGACAACTACAGGTGCGACGCTTGCCGTTGCCACGAAAACCACGGCGATTGCCGACACTTCAATCACGCCCGCCTTAACGTTATCGGTGGACAAAGCGACTGCAAACGAAGGCGACACGCTCATTTATACCGTCACTTCATCAGCCGCAACACCTGCGGGGTTTAGTGTGCCTTATACCTTATCGGGTACAGGCATCACCACAGCAGATTTCAAAGATGTTACCGCTTTAACAGGCACCATCACCATTGCAGCAAATGCAACAACAGGCACTTTAACTCTCCCTATTGCCAACGACATTGCAACGGAAGGGACTGAAAATCTTGTTGCGACATTAGGCGCAACTACAGGCGCAACCCTTGCCGTTGCCACGCAAACCACCGCGATTGCGGACGTAGTACCGACAGCGATTATTTCAACCGCAGGCACCACAACTGCAACCAGCGGTAATGATATTTTTCTTATCAATGCAGGCGGTTACACCCGCACCATTGAAAATTTTGCCGCAGGCGATAAATTACGTTTCAATTTCACCGCCTCGCTTAACCTTGTGCGGGATACGGATCAACTGGATCATACTCAATCCTTCACCGCGTCTGACCCCGAAACAGGCGCAACCACCACGATTATCTTGACGGGCTTATCCGACGCGCAAGATAACGCTTTGTTCAACATTCCAAGTATCAATACTGTTTTTGGTGCTGGAACGATTGCTTAAATTTGGAGTTATGCAAGTGGAGAGTTTAAAGCACACCCCCCGCGCTTCGCGCCGCCCCCCTCAAAGGGTGGCTCAAGATTAAAAGCAACCGCTTTTGATTTTAATGGTTTCGCCCCCTTTGAGGGGGGCTGCCCGATAGGAGGGCTGGGGGGTGTGCTTTCGCTCACCCATTGCGTACTTAACCAATGTTGTAAATCTGTAAAAAGCCAGTCGCCTCAAGGGCTGGCTAACTTTTTTGCTTTTTTCTAATTTTTCTCTTTTGGAGTTTTTATCATGGTAGCTTTAATAACAAAAAAAACATTTGTAACAGCAGCCGACGCAATTTTCACCGTAGCCGACATTGACAGTCAGGTTATTGGTAGTTCAATAAATGCTAATCAAACCGTCCGTATTCAAGACAAAGGAAATCTTGCTAGCGGTACACTTGTTGACGCAAATATCGACCGTATTGAATTATTTGGTGCGCTTGCGGATTATGATTTCACAGTCGATGCGGTTTTAGGCTTTCAAATTAAGGCAGGTGGGAACGTTGTTGCTAATATCGCAAACCAAAATCAAAACATGGTCATCGCGTTCAGTGATGGGAACGCAACGTTAGTACAAGCTGATAATAATATTTTTACATTGACCGCCAACTCTGTTCCAACCACTGTTAATACATCTGGAACTGTCGCTGGGAATACCTTGACTGCGAGTATTGGTTCTGCATCAACCGTCACTTACGATACTGACGGAACAGCCGTCACGCCTACAAGTTCTGGTGGCATTTCAAAATCGTTCGTAACAGGTGGTGATACTACTGGTGGTAGTGCTGCAACTCCCACTACTACTGCAATAGGTGGTACTCCTGCAATTTTCACCGTCGCTGACAAGGACGTTAAAGTTAAAGGTGGCGACTTAGGTAATGAAGTTGTCCGCATTCAAGCAGGCGTAACGGGCGTTGTTGTCGATGCCAATATCGAGCGCATTGAATTAAGTGCAGCGTTGGCAACTTATAAATTCGTCGCGGTGAATGCCCCTACTACACTTGGGCTACAAATTCAAAATACTGACGGTTCTATTGTCGCCACCATTCCAAGCATCAATCAAGCCGTAAAAATTGCTTTCACTGATGGTTCTGCAACGTTGGCGCAAACTGGAGCGACTGCTTTCACGTTGAATACAGTTGCTTTGGCTGTTGGCGCGACAGGTGCTGCAACTGCACCTGATTTATCATCTAACGCATTAGTAACTACAGTAGGCGAGCGTTCGGCTCT
This sequence comes from Methylococcales bacterium, assembly GCA_028713145.1. Taxonomy (GTDB): domain Bacteria; phylum Pseudomonadota; class Gammaproteobacteria; order Methylococcales; family Methylomonadaceae; genus UBA10906. The sequence goes on along the minus strand of JAQTOT010000098.1, from coordinate 4,337 downwards.
TGGTTTGCATATCACCAATGCTACGGTCAACATTGCTGACGCTTTTAGCACTTATGGTGCAACTTCTGGAACCTCTGGAACGGCGGCAACGGTTGTGGCGACAGGAATGGATAATGCCACTAAAGTGAGTGTGCTTGCTACTAACGTTAGCCAAATTGCAACTAATGGAATTACTGGGTCAATCAATTTGACTGGCGAGGAATTCACAACGTTGTCTGCCAAGTTGGATGCAACTACGACTTTAACTGTTAATGCAGATAGTGGAACTGCGAGAACTGCAACTGTGTTAGCAGCAATGAACACAAAATCAACGCCCAATGTTGATGCGAACATTGTAACGACAGTAACTGGTTTAGCGGTAGACATAGCAACGGTCACTGATGCAATGGGAACAGGTGAGGGTAAAATCAATATGACTGGTTTAACAACTTTAGAACCTAGCGATGCCATTTCAGCGAATACCTTTGACAACACTGCATTCACGCAAGCATCTGTACAGATTACATTGGCAAATGTTGCGAGCAATGCGTTGACTGTAGCAACAGGAACCGTTGCATCGGGTAACACGTTAAAAGTTATCGGCTCTGCTTTGGATGCTACAAACGCATTAACTTTCACTGGTTTTTCAGAAGAAGACGGTAAATATAGCGTTGTTGGTGGTGCGGGTTCTGATGCGATTACAGGTAGTGCGAATTCTGATACGATTGATGGCGGTGCGGGTTCTGACACAATCACAGCAGGTGCGGGTTCTGACAACATCACGGGTGGTGCTGATAATGACACAATCATCATGGCTACTAATTTAGCTGGTGCAGGTGCGGGTTCAGATACTGTCGATGGTGGAGCTGGTATTGATACATTGACCATGACGGGTAACACCATCGACACGCAATTAAACGGTGTGACGAATGTTGAAATCATTACTTTAGGCGATGCCGCAACGACTATTACAACTATCGATGGACTTGTTGCAAGTGGTGCAAATTTGAAAGTTGATGGT
>JAQTOT010000098.1:0-3237 GCA_028713145.1 Methylococcales bacterium | reverse complement strand
AGGCGATGCCGCAACGACTATTACAACTATCGATGGACTTGTTGCAAGTGGTGCAAATTTGAAAGTTGATGGTTCGGGTATCACCACGAATACCAACGCTTTAACGTTCAATGGTTCAGCAGAAACTGATGGTGCATTCTCTGTTATCGGTGGCGCGGGTTCTGACACAATCACAGGTAGCTCAGGTAATGACACAATCACGGGTGGTGCGGGTTCTGATTCCATGACTGGCGGTGCTGGTGCTGATACTTTCGATGTCACTGATACCTCAGGCGTTGACACAATTACTGATTGGGGTGTGGGTGTTGACGTATTGTCAGGTGCTTACAGTGGTGCTGGTACTTTGAAAGTAACTATTTCTGACTTATCTGTAACAGCATTGGATTTGACGACTGCGTTAGGTTCGGCAGGCGCAACAGCAAGTGTTACTGGTGGTTCAGGCAATGACACCATCACAGGTGGTGCAGATTCTGATGTCATCAATGGTGGTGCGGGTTCTGATGTCATCAATGGTGGTGCGGGTTCTGATACCATCAACGGAGGAACAGGTTCAGACACCATCGACGGTGGCGCAGGTTCTGACACCATTATCATCGACAGTACGGGAGAAATTATCACAATCCAAAATTTCGCCGCTGGCGATAAATTGGAGTTTTTCCACGGAGCCATTTTGAACATTGTGGTCGATTCTGATGATACAGATGGAATTCAAGACCTCATTGCGACCGACCCCGTATCAGGTATTGACACAACTATCCATTTTACGGGCATAGGGGCAACGGCAGATGCAGCGTGGTACAACATCCCAAGTTTCACCACTGCTTTCGCTGGTAGCACGATTACGATTCTTTAATTTTCGTCTGTAAAAAAAAGCCAGCCGCCCAAACGGCTGGTTTTTTTGTTTGAATTATAAATTTCGGCTGCCACATAGGAAAAAATCATGTTAACCCTAGAATTAGAACCCGAATTAGAAATGAACTTAAATAACATTGCTAGGCAAGAACAACGCAGTGTGAGTGACGTTATTAAACAATTGATTAACCGCTATCTTATAGAAAAACAAGAATCTGATTTGCTCGTTGATTTTGCAAAAACGCTTCCTAAAATCGCCTGTTTTGAAAATCAAGACCCGTTGGAATTACAAAAGGCAATGCGTGATGAATGGAATTAAGTTTTTACTAGATACCAACATCATTATCGGATTATATGAAAATAATTCTGATGTTTTCATGTTGTTAAAAATTAAAGGCGTTTCTATTAAAAACTGTGCTTATAGTGCTGTCACTCGCATGGAATTGTTAAGTTTTCCAGCTTTAACACCAACAGATAAAAATTCCATTGAATTGTTATTAAACAACATGGTTTATTTAGGTATTACGCCAGAAATTGAACACGAAACGATCGAATTTAGACGATTGCACAAAACAAAACTCCCTGATTCGATTATTGCTGCCACCGCAAAACATCATCAACTTGAATTATTGACGTTAGATAAAAAATTAGCGATAAAGTTATCACTTGTGTAGCACTACCGAATTTACAAGTCTCACTAAAATCAAACGGTTAAAAAAGCCAGCTGTGCGAGTGGTTGGTTTTTTTGTTTTTCTTTTGGGAAAAAGGAACGACTATGACAACTATTAAGAGTTGATGTTACGCAGTCTTTAGCGTGTTGAATTTAAAGCACATCCCCCAGCCTTTCAGGCTGCCCCCTTCAAAGGGGGCTAAACCAGTAAAAATCAAAAGCATTAGCTTTTTAATCTTTAGCCCCCTTTGAGGGGGGGGGGGGGAGCGCGAAGCGCGGGGGGTGTGCTTTTACTTACCAATTGCGTAACATTAGCGAGTAACTTTTTAACCCAAATTTTAGGAACAGAAAAATGAGTGCCGTGGCAGATGAGATTTGGGCTATTTTGCGTGGGATTTCTGAAACAAACAGAGAACTTGCAGAATCACACAAGCAATTTAAAGAAGAACACAATGCGTTTAAAGAGGATCATAAAGCGTTTCGAGAGGCGCAATTAGAAACAGAACGAATTATTAAAGAGTTACAGCGTGAAACAGCGCGAGAAATTAAAGAAGTCAACAAAAGCATCGGGCGTTTAACAAACCGTTTGGGTGAATTTGTCGAAGAAGCGGTGCGCCCTGCGGCGGTAAAATTATTTCGTGAATGCGGGATTGATGTGCATGAAGTGCAGCAAAACATCGTGGTAAAGCGTGACGGTGAAGGCTTAGAAATTGATTTGTTGGTTGTCAATGACAAAGATGCGGTTGCAATTGAATGCAAAAGTAATTTGAGTATCGACGATGTGAATGAGCATTTAGAACGCCTCGAAAAAATCAAACGCTTGATTCCGCGTTATAAAGAAAATCGAATTTTAGGAGCTGTTGCAGGGATGATAATTCCTGAAAATGTGGCGATGTATGCGATTCGTAAAGGTTTGTATGTGATTGGGCAAAATGGCGACCATTTGGAATTGCGAAATGAGCCAAGTTTTGCGGCGAAGGTTTGGTGAGTTTAAAGCACATCCCCCAGCCCGTTGGGCAGCCCCCTTCAAAGGGGGCGAAAGATGAACAGCAACGGCTTTTGATTTTAATGGTTTCGCCCCCTTTGGAGGGGGCAGCCTGAAAGGCTGGGGGAGGTAAAACTCACCAACTGCGTAACATCAGTAAATAACAGAACAATTTTATTTTTGTGAGAACAAAGATAACGACATAAAAAACAGCGTTTTATTCACTTTGGGGGATTTACAATGACAAAAACATTTATAACAAGTAATGCAAGTTATACCGTGTATGACAATGGGATTAGTATTTACGGACGCACTGGCGGTACTGAAATTGTTAGAATTCGAGCAGGCGTAACGGGTGTTACACTCGATGCCAATATCGAACGGATTGATTTAAGCGGTGCGCTGGCGACTTATCAATTTGTCTTCGTCGCGGGAGCGGGGCTGCAAATTCAAAACTTAGACAATAGCGTGGTGGCGACGCTGGCAAGCATCAATCAAGACCTTAAAATTGCTTTTTACGATGGCGCGGCAATGTTGGTGCAAACGGGGCGTGCAACTTTCTCATTGGGAAATGCAGCTGTTACAACATCGGCGAGCGTTTTAACCCCCACTTTATCGACTGCGGCGGGAGATTATTCGACATTTCGTTTAATCGTAACCGCAGCTACAGGTGATTCCTCTGCGATTAACTCTGCTTTTGGTACTTATGAAGGAACGACGGCAACGGTTG
>JAQTOT010000244.1 GCA_028713145.1 Methylococcales bacterium | reverse complement strand
CCGAATTTAAACAAGCGGTACAAAATGCGATTAAACAATATAAAACCACACGTTTGCCAATTGACGAGGCAACGAAAAAGCCTGAACCGTTGCTCACTTTCAAGCGTGGCGCGTTGGTACATTTTGCGGTCAGTCAATTTGAAGTCCACATGACGACACGATTAGACGGTGAAAAAACAGTTTTTTTGCCCTTCAATAAAGGCACAAAAGACGGTGGCAAGGGTAACAATGCCCCTGAAAATTTGCACCAATACGCCACCGATTATTTGTGGAACGACGTTTTATTGCCTGAAAATTTGCTTAACATTTTGGCGCGTTTTGTTCATTTGCACATCGAAGAAAAAGAAGATTGGCAAGGTAGAAAATTCAAAAAAGAAGCCTTAATCTTCCCGCGTTACCATCAATGGGACGTGGTGAAAAAATTGCTCCATGCCGTGCAAACCGAAGGCGTTGGGCAAAAATACTTGATTCAACACAGCGCAGGGTCGGGCAAATCCAATTCGATTGCGTGGACAGCGCATCAACTTTCGTCGCTTTACAACGCCGACGGTGACAAACAATTTCACTCGGTAATTATCGTCACAGACCGAACCGTTTTAGATGACCAATTACAAGAAACTATTTCACAATTTTCGCAAGTTGAAGGCGTAGTCGGTCGCATCAACAACAAAGAAGGCGACGGCTCAAAATCTGAAAAATTAGCCGCTGCGTTAGAAAAATCTCAACCAATAATCATTGTCACGATTCAAACGTTCCCATTTGTTTTAGACACGATTGAAAAAAGCATCAGTTTAAAAACACGCCGCTACGCGATTATTGCTGACGAGGCGCATTCATCACAAACAGGTTCAAGCGCAAAACAACTCAAAGACGTGTTAATCCGTGACGCAAAAAATGACGATGACGAATTGACCGCCGAAGATATTTTAGATGCCACATTGGCGGCACGCCGCGATTTAAAAAATTTGAGTTATTTTGCCTTCACCGCAACGCCTAAACCGAAAACGCTCGAATTATTCGGCAGATTGCCCAACCCTTCTGAACCCGCATCAAAAACGAATTTACCCGCCGCGTTTCACGTCTACAGTATGCGTCAAGCGATTGAAGAAGGTTTTATTCTCGACGTACTGAAAAATTACACCAATTACAAAGTCGCTTACAATTTAGCGTTAAAAATCAAAGAAGCTGACCACAAAGTGGAAAGTAAAAAAGCGAAACTCAAACTCAATCAATGGGTACGACTGCACGATTACAACATTTCCCAAAAAGTCCAAATCATCGTCGAACATTTCAAAGACAATGTGATGGGCTTACTCGGTGGACAAGCCAAAGCGATGGTTGTCACCAGTTCCCGCAAAGAAGCCGTGCGTTACAAACAAGGTTTCGACAACTATATTCTCGAAAAAGGTTACTCAAAAATTCATGCCATGGTCGCCTTTTCTGGCGAAGTCGAATTCACCGATAAAGACCCAAACTCAGAAGGCTTGATTGGTGAAAAATTCACCGAAAACAACATGAACCCGAATTTAAAAGGACGTGATTTGCGTAAAGCCTTCGATTCGGACGAGTATCAAGTGATGATTGTTGCCAATAAATTTCAAACGGGATTTGACCAGCCGAAACTTTGCGCGATGTATGTGGACAAAAAACTCGGCGGTGTGGAATGCGTGCAAACCTTGTCGCGCCTGAATCGAACGTATTTAGGCAAAGAAACGACGTTCGTGTTGGATTTTTTCAACGAACCACAAGACATACTCGAATCGTTTCAACCGTATTTTCAAACGGCTGAATTAGCGGACGTTTCAGACCCGAATTTGATTTTTGATTTGTCAGCAAAATGTCGTGCCGCAGGTATTTTTACCTCGCACGAAGTCGAACAATTTTTCACGGCATTTTTTGTGAAAACAAAAAGTGATGCCGCGATTGCCAATGTTTTAAAACCTGCGGTAGAACGTTGGCAAAAACGTTATCAATTCGCGCTTGAAGCCTTTAAAAAAGCCAAAGAAATGTTTGAACGTACCAAAAAGTTTGCGGATGCGGTGTTAATTGCCAATGCTGAAAACAGTTTGAACGATTGCAAAAAAGCCAAAGACGCGCTCGACATTTTCAAAAAGGATTTGGGAACGTTTGTGCGGTTTTACGAATTCATGTCACAAATTGTGGACTACGACGACAAGGATTTGGAAAAACTCAGTTTATTTGCAAGGCATTTGCGTCCGTTGTTGCGAGAAGAGTTTGACGATGATGCGATTGATTTAAACAACGTCGATTTGAGTCATTATCGCCTTTCGTTGATTCGTCAGCAGGATATAAAACTGCAACTCAACACACCACAACCGCTTGAACCCGCGAATGATTTGGGAACTGCCACTGCTAAAAATCTTGAAGAAGCGTTTTTGGCGCACATCATTTCGCGCTTGAATGAAATTTTTGAAACCGAAAAACTCACTGAAAAAGACGTGGTGAATTACGCTTACACCATCCGCGACAAAATCCGCGAAAATGAAAAAGTGATGCAGCAGATTCAACAAAATTCCCCTGCACAAGCGTTGCTCGGTGATTTTTCAAAATCCTTTGAAATCGATGTGATGAACAGAGGTGACGCACATCAAAATCTAATGATGCAACTT
>JAQTOT010000243.1 GCA_028713145.1 Methylococcales bacterium | reverse complement strand
TTTAAGCATTGCAATGGAAATTGCGGGCGGACATCACGAAAAATGGGACGGTAGCGGTTATCCAAAAGGGTTAGAAGGCAATGAAATTCCAATTTCTGCAAGACTTATGGCATTAGCTGATGTATATGACGCATTGCTTGATACACGTCCTTATAAAAAACCGATGACACTTGAACAAACAATTCGCATTATTCTCGAAGGCAAAGGGACACATTTTGATCCCGAAGTGGTGGATGCGTTTTTAACCATTCAAGATGATTTTTCTCGAATTGCTCAAATGTGGGTCGATGAAGCATGGGCTGACGAATCATGAAAAGGATTAGCAACAGAATTTTTCTCTGCTTGCTAACTGCCGTTACGGCAAATGCTCACGCAATCGATTTTTCCGTTTTAGGCAAGGATGTTTCCATTTCAGGTTTTGCGACACTTGGATACGCGCAAACAGATCAGCCTTATAACTACCAACGTTATTTAAGTAACGATGGTTCATTTTTTCGAGATTCTCTTTTAGGATTACAACTCGATACCAAATTAACCGACACGATTAGCATCACCGCGCAAGGAAAATTTGCCGCATCAGATGAAAAAGATAACAGTGTTGATACGACGTTAACGTGGGCATTTTTGTCTTGGCGACCAACGAATGATTTGCTGTTTCGTGGCGGAAGACTTCGCGTTCCACTTTATATGAATTCGCAAAATGTGGATATTGGCGCAACGTTTGATTTTGCACGTTTGCCTGCTGAAGTATATTTCACTTCGCCTTTGAATAATTTTGACGGTTTATCAATGAATAAAACGTGGGATACCTCGATAGGCGAATTTAATTTTGAAGGCTATGTTGGTACGTTAGAACCCTATTTTCGTGTTGCGCCTTATAATTACGATGTTTTACGTTCAAATGCTTACTATATGCCCGTTAGAACAAACGCTTACGGCGGCGCATTAACATTTCAGCGAGAAGAAAATACTTTTCGCATCGGCATTCATGACACTTACAACACTCGTTTAGATGGTGGCGTGATGCGAGAAGATTTACCGTTTATTCAAATCGCACCAAACGTGGGATATTACAAAATCAGTGATGCCATGGCAGGTTCGCCAATTCCTAGCCACAGCCAGTTACACACGATTATCTACACCGCAGGTATTGATTTATCGTTAGGCGACAATTTTCGTTTAATGAGTGAATTTGTCAGACGTGACGTGTACAACAGCTTGGTGTCACCTGATTCGCAAGGCGGTTATTTGGCAATTTTAAAATCGATGGGCGACTGGACACCTTACGTTAGCGTCGCGCATTTACAATCGATGGGAAAAACGCTTGATTTGTACAATCGTGTTAGCCAAAACAGATTGCCTGCTCAAATTCCAGGCGCGGCGCAAATCAACGGGCTTCAACGTGCAGGTGGGGTAGCTATTTTTGCTTATGACCAAACAACGTGGGCAATTGGTACTTCATACAGCGTTAATCCTACTAATAAAATTAAAGCAGAATGGGCATTGACAAAAACGGGCGATGTCTCCGCGTTAATTGATCCGTTGCCAAATAGTGATACAGGCGACAAATTGCTCAATACGTTTTCTATTTCTTATAACATTGTGTTTTAGGTTGCCGCGATGATAAGAAACAAAATACATTTTCTCTGGTTGATGTTTTTAACAAATATGGTCAATGTTGCCGCCGCTGAAGTGGTGATTGTTGGCAATAGAAATGTATCAAAAATTGATACGGCGACGGTGCAAAAAATTTATACAGGCAAATTTATTTCCGTTGATGGCGTGACAATTACACCCGTTTCATTCAAGGCAGGAACGACGCAACGAGATGAATTTTTAAAAATTTTCATGAATCAAGACGAAGAAAAATACACCGCTTATTGGACAGTTCGTCGCTACGTTGGTAAAGGAACGCCCCCAAATGAATTAGAATCTGCGGCTGAAGTGATTAAATTTATACAATCAACACCTGGTGCGGTGGGTTATATTGACGAAACAGAAGTAAAAGATGGTATTCATGTTTTATTGCGTGGAAAAAACTAAACGAGATTAAGGCAAATAAGAAATGACAGAAGAAACCAGCAGTCACCCCGCTTTGAGTGAGTCTGAAATTCAAACCCGCTTAGAAAATGAATTACCGCATTGGTATTACGAAAACGGTTGGATTCGCCGAAAAATAAAAACAAGCGGTTGGAAATCCACGTTAATGGTGGTCAATACGGTTGGACATTTAGCCGAAAAAGCGTGGCATCATCCTGATTTAACTGTGTCTTATGCGTTTGTGATTGTAAAATTAGTCACTCATGCGGCAAAAGGCGTGACAGAAAAAGATTTTGCGTTAGCGAAAAAAATTGAAGAAGTGGTGTTGTGGGATGCGGCGACCGATTCGCAAGGCGTTTTCGAAGGTACGCCAGAAGACCCACGTTTCAAATACATTAAAAAAGACTAGAGGGCAGTTTTGATGAGTGAGATTACAGAAGTTCCCAGTCCGTTTTGCGGCATTGGCACGGACGATTTAACAATTAAAGTCGATGGTTAAAAATTAGCGTTGTCGAAAATGGTTGTGCGGTGAATACGCCAGCATTTGAACAAGAAATTACCGACACAAAACCACGCATTAACGGTAAAGAAGT
>JAQTOT010000242.1 GCA_028713145.1 Methylococcales bacterium | reverse complement strand
CAGAAGACCCACGTTTCAAATACATTAAAAAAGACTAGAGGGCAGTTTTGATGAGTGAGATTACAGAAGTTCCCAGTCCGTTTTGCGGCATTGGCACGGACGATTTAACAATTAAAGTCGATGGTTTAAAAATTAGCGTTGTCGAAAATGGTTGTGCGGTGAATACGCCAGCATTTGAACAAGAAATTACCGACACAAAACCACGCATTAACGGTAAAGAAGTCGAATTAAGTGAAGCGGTTTCACATGCGGCAAGTTTGTTAAAAAATACCAATTTTCCTGTCATCGGTGGTTGCGCGACTGACGTAAATGGAATGCGTGGTTTATTAGCGTTAGCCGATAGAACAGGCGCAGTCGTTGATAACGCCAATTTCAACAATGCACGCAAAAACATTTTAGCGTTGCAAGATGTGGGCTGGATGAATACCACACTTGCTGAAATCAAAAACCGTTGTGATGTGTTACTGATTGTCGGGGCAGATTTAGAAGGTTTCGCGCCACGTTTTTTTGAAAAATATCTTTGGAACGAAGCGATGTTTTTAGAAAATACTAGCGACCGTGACATTATTTATTTAGGCACAAAACCATCGGGCAATGCGTCAACCTCGCCATCGGGAAAAATTGCACAAGTGTTTGAATGTGCCACTGAAAATTTACCTGAAGTGGTGACAGTTTTACGCGCCTTGGTAAAAGGTCAGCCAATTCAAGCGGAAAGCGTTGCAGGAATTTCGATTGCCGATTTACAAGCGATTGCAGAAAAACTTAAAAATGCAAAATACAGCGTAGTCACTTGGGCGGCTGGCGCGTTGGCGTATTCACATGCTGAACTCACCGTACAAACGATTTCCGAAATGGTGAAAGATTTAAACCTAACGACTCGTTGCAGTGGTTTTCCATTAGGCGGCAAAGAAGGCGACCAAACCGCAAATCAAGTGTGCGGCTGGACAACAGGTTATGCAGCGCGAGTGAGTTTTGCCAAAGGTTATCCCGAATATGACCCATTTTTGTTTGAAACAAACACCGTGTTAGATAACGGCGAAGCCGACGCGCTCGTTTGGGTCAATGCCTTTAACGCCAAAGCGAATCCACCTAAAACCAGTTTGCCAACCATTGTGGTGGCGCGTTCAGGCATGACGTTTGAAAAAGAACCTGACGTATTTATTCCAGTCGGCACGCCAGCGATTGACCATGTTGGACACGCTTACCGTTTAGATAACGTGGTGGCAATTCGATTGAAAAAATTGCGTGATTCGGGGTTGCCTTCGACAGCAGACGTTTTGAACGCGATTGAACAAGCAATGAGGTAGCAGTCATGAGTGCGGTAACATTTGACACATTAGAACTAACGGATTTGTTAAGAACGTCAGGTATTGAACAAAAGCAAGCGGAAGCGATTGTAAAAACGATAGCCAAAGCACAAGACGGTTTAGTGACTAAAGAATACTTAGATTACAAATTTGAAAAAGAACTTGCACCAATTCGCACGGACTTAGTCTTGTTGAAATGGATGATGGGTTTATTACTCGGTGGCGTGTTATCGATCGTTGTAAAGACTTATTTTTAAAGGAATCAGTATGTTAATCAGATTAACGGGCGGCAAAGTGTACGACCCAGCCAGCGGTGTTGATGGCAAACAACAAGATATTTACATTCAAAACGGCAAAATCATCGACAAACCAATCGGCGATTTTCAAGTCGATAAAGAATACGATTTAAAAGGCAAAGTCGTGATGTCGGGCGCAATCGATATGCACACGCACATCGGCGGCGGCAAAGGCAATATCGCGCGAACACTTTTACCCGAAGACCATCGCAACGACCCTGTTGCCAGCACGCACATTTGCCGTTCAGGTTGCGGACACGCCGCTCCAAGTACGTTTATCACGGGGTATCGTTACGCCGAAATGGGTTACACCGCAGGATTTGAACCTGCTGTATTGCCGATTAACGCCCGTCAAGCGCACATGGAAATGGGCGACATTCCCATTTTGGATAAAGGCGGTTATGTGTTGATGGGCAGTGATGATTATTTGCTCCGAATGCTCACCGCGAAAAAAGACCAAAAAGCCATTAACGATTACGTTGCGTGGACAATGAATGCGGCAAAAGCCATCGGCGTAAAAGTCGTGAATCCTGGTGGCATCAATGCGTTTAAATTCAATCAACGCAAACTCGATTTAGACGAAAAAAACAGTCATTACGGTGTTACGCCGCGTGATATTTTGCAAGTGTTGGCGACAGCGGTAAAAGAACTCGGCGTTTCCCATCCGTTGCACGTTCACGGTTGCAATTTGGGTGTACCTGGAAATATCGAAACCACGCTCGATACGATTCAAGGGATTGGCGGTTTGCCGATGCACTTGACACACATTCAATTCCACAGTTATGGCACAGAAGGCGATTTTAAATTTTCATCGGGGGCGACGTATGTTGCCGAAGCGGTGAACAAACACAAAAATATCACTATCGATGTCGGACAAATTCTGTTTGGACAAACTGTTACCGCATCGGGCGATAATATGCGTCAACACGCCAATCACAAACACGCCAGTCCTGCAAAATGGGTGACGATGGATATTGAATGTGTTGCAGGTTGTGGCGTTGTGCCGTTCAAATACAAAGACCAAAATTTCGTCAATGCGTTG
>JAQTOT010000097.1 GCA_028713145.1 Methylococcales bacterium | reverse complement strand
ATTAAAGGCACTCGTCCGCGTAAATCAGATGAAGTCGAAAATGCCGCGCAACTTCATGATTTAATCAATAACCCAAAAGACCGAGCTGAAAACGTGATGATTGTCGATTTGTTACGCAACGACATCAGCAAAGTTTGTCAAAACGTGCGCGTGCCGAAGTTGTTTGAAATCGAAAGTTATACAACGGTGCATCATTTAGTTAGCACCGTGACTGGCGAATTAAAACCAGACCAACACGCGCTGGATTTGTTGCAACATTGTTTCCCTGGTGGTTCGATTACAGGCGCACCAAAAATTCGTGCCATGGAAATTATTGAAGAAATTGAACCGAATCGCCGTGGCGTTTATTGTGGTGCGATTGGTTACATTGGTTTTGATGGCAACATGGACACTAACATTGCCATTCGCACGCTCGTTGAATCAAATGGCAAAATTCAATTTTGGGCTGGTGGTGGCATCGTCAATGATTCACTTGTCGAAGCTGAATATCAAGAAAGTTTCGATAAAGCAGCAGCCATGTTTGAGGTTTTAAAACGTTTTCAGCAAAAATAAACGCTACCGATTTTGCCGTTCTTGTTGTTGTGTCACGAGAAAAAACGTCAATTTATCCCGCAAAATCGCTTCCAGTTGGGGGGTAATTCCACGAATTTGTTGCGCTAAATGAATCTGCAAAATCGCCTGCTGTGTTTCTCCCATCGCAAAATAATAATCCGCTAAATAACGATGCGATTCAGCAGGTTGATTTAAATCGCCATACACTTTTGCTAATTGTTCAGAATAAAAAGGTAATTGCTGTGTTTTCGGCGATACCGTGAGCAAAATGGTTTTCGCCGTTTTCGGATCACCCCATTTGAGCAACGCGCTAACGTATTCCAATTTAATCACATCATTATCTGGAAATTGTGCTGCTAATTTTTGATAGCGATTTAACGCTAATTTGAAGTTATGACTCTCTAACGCAGTTCGCGCCAAACCCGCCGCATAATGTGCTTGCTCTGGATATTCTTTATTTAACGCTTGAAAAATCGCTTCTGCTTCAACAAAGTTTTGCATTTTCAACGCAAGCAAACCTAAACCGTATTTCGCCACCGTGCGTTGCTCTGGCAAACCTTGCGTTAATCGTGCTTGCAAAATCGCTCGCAAATTATCATTTTCACCCGCAAGCAAAACTTGCAGTTTCGTTTTTATCAATTGATAGGCAAGCGAATCAGGGTATTGCCGATACGGATAATTATCCGCCCGACCTCTTGAATCCGAAATCCGAGAGGCTGTCACAGGATGGGTGCGTAAAAACTCTGGGACATTTTGCCCTGAATAGCGCGTCGATTGCTGCAAGCGTTCAAAAAATGTCGGCATGGCACGAGGATCGTAAGTTGACGACGAAAGGGTTTGCATCCCTACCCTATCGGCTTCTTCTTCATGTTCGCGGGTAAAATTGATTTGGAACTGCACGCTTCCTGCTTGAATTGCCATAATTGCCGCTTGCCCTGCGGCGGGCGATTGGGAGCCGAGCAAAATTGCACCTAGCGTTGCCGCCATCATCGGAATCGAAAGCCGCGAACTTGCTTCGTAAGAACGATATAAATGCCGTTGGGTAACGTGAGCAATTTCGTGTGCCATCACCGATGCGAGTTCACTTTCAGCTTCGGTCATCAAAATCAAGCCCGAATTCACCCCAATATAACCGCCTGGCCCAGCGAAAGCGTTAATGTTATTTTCCATTACGACAAAGAAATGAAAGGGATAACTCGGTGTATCGCTGTGTGAAACTAATTTTTCACCAATCGTTTGAATATATTGCTGAATTTCACTGTCTTGATTGATTTCAACTTGCGAGTGCAAACTACGAAAAAACGCCTCGCCTAATTGCTTTTCTTCGGTTGGACTAATCAACGCACCAGCCGAATCGCCCAAATCAGGCAACTCCAGTTTGTCAATTTCCAGTGCGAAAAGTGCAACGGGATTTGCCAGAAAAGCACATAAACAAAGGCGTTTTAAAAGTGACATGATGTTTAACGTTTAAAAAAACAATCCATCAATCGGTGAAGAAGCTGACGCAAAACGTTTGCGTGGCATTCGACCTGCTAAAAACGCTTCACGTCCTGCTTGAATGCCTTTTCGCATCGCTGATGCCATTAGAATTGGATTTTTCGCTTCGGCAATGGCGGTATTCATCAACACACCTGCACAACCTAACTCCATTGCCATCGCCGCATCAGACGCTGTACCAACGCCTGCATCGACCAAAATTGGAACATTTGCATTTTCAACAATCGTCAAAATGTTGTACGGATTACGAATCCCCAAACCCGAACCAATCGGCGCAGCAAGTGGCATGACGGCAACACAACCCATTTCTTCTAAACGTTTTGCGGCAATCGGGTCATCGTTGGTATAAACCATCACGTCAAAACCGTCTTTAATCAGCATTTCGGCGGCAATGTAAGTTTCAGCCACATTGGGAAAAAGTGTTTTTTGATCGGCTAAAACTTCGAGTTTGACGAGTTTATGACCACCTAATAATTCTCTCGCTAAACGGCATGTTCTCACGGCTTCTTGCGCGTCATAACAACCTGCGGTATTTGGCAAAATGGTGTATTTATCAGGTGAAATTACGTCAAGCAAATTCGGTTCACCTGCATTTTGTCCAATGTTAGTGCGACGAATTGCCACCGTCACAATTTCTGCACCACTTGCTTCAATCGCAAGGCGTGTTTCTTCTAAATCTTTGTATTTTCCCGTACCGACGAGCAAACGTGATTGATACGCTTTGCCTGCAATCAAAAATGAATCATCTTGCCCACCACCAATTGCGTGAACAATTTCTAATTTGTCGCCAGAATTTAAACTTTGTGTTGCGAAATGTTGAAATGGCAGAATTTCTTCGTTTAATTCGACGGCAATTTTTTTATTTGTTAAATCCAATTCAGCGATTAAATCTGCAACAGTCGTTTTTTCAGCAACTTCACGTCCGTCGCCATTGATATAAATCATCATTTTCTTTTTAAACTCCACTCAATTTTTATGTTTTGAATATGCGTTTTTTGCTGTCTTTATGGCGTTTTGCGATAAAACCCAAAAACAGCAACAAACAAGCTAACGAACTGCTTTGAATACTAAATCAACATGCCGATTCGAACAAGGCGAAAATGGATTGTTTTACAGTTCTGACTATCTAATCGAAAGAATGTTTCATAAATGTGGCGAAAAGTGTGTTTTTGATAAAAATTTTTGTGGATAATAAGCATAATTAGGAAATTTAACTTTTTAACCCATCGAGAGCTTTCATGATTCAAGGTAGTATCGTCGCATTAGTTACCCCAATGGACAATCAAGGTGCTGTAGACTTCGACAGTTTAGGCAAATTGTGTGAATTTCACATCGAGCAAGGCACTGATGCCCTTGTCGCCGTTGGCACAACAGGTGAATCAGCAACATTAAGCGAACAAGAACATTGCGAAGTCATTAAATTTGTCGTGGATAAAGTGGCTCATCGAATTCCCGTTATTGCTGGCACAGGTTCAAATTCGACTTCTGAAGCGATTAACTTAACGCGCCACGCCAAAGAATTAGGTGCGAATGCCTGTTTAATCGTCACGCCTTACTACAACAAACCCACGCAAGAAGGCTTGTTTTTACATCACAAAGCCATTGCTGAAGCGGTTGATATTCCACAAATTTTATACAATGTACCAGGTCGCACCGCGTGTGATATGTTGCCTGAAACTGTTGGTCGATTAGCCAAAATTCCGAACATTGTTGGCGTAAAAGAAGCCACGGGCGATTTGACGCGCGTGACAAAATTGCGCGAATTAACGCGCCCCGATTTTGCGCTTTATACAGGCGACGATGCGAGTAGCCGCGAATTTTGTTTATTAGGTGGGAATGGTTCAATTACCGTCACAGGCAATGTCGCGCCACGTTTAGTGCATGAAATGATTATGGCTGCAATCGAAGGTGATTCAAAAAAAGCCAAAGAAATTGATCATAAACTCGACGCACTGCATCGCGATTTATTTATTCAAGCAAACCCAATTCCTGTGAAATGGGCGGTCGCTGAAATGGGGTTGATGCAAAAAGGCATTCGTCTTCCTTTAACATGGCTCACGCATGATTGTGAAGAAACCGTGCGAGTGGCAATGCGTCAAGCGGGTGTTATCTAAATGAAAACATCATTACAAGTTAGTGCAATTGCTTGTGCCTTAAGCATGAGCGGTTGTTCCACATTGCAAAGCTGGTTTCCTGATAAAGAAAAAGATTACCAATTCACCACCGAATTACCGCCGCTGGTCATTCCGCCCGATTTAGTACAAAAACCATCGTTGCCAACTCGTGCTACGCCTGAAATAGCGAAAACTGTTAAAAATGCTCTTAGCGATAAAGCATTGCTTGAGCAAGTAAAACCTGCGTTTGAAGAAGCAACCAAAATTATGCAACATCCGTCGCTTTCTGATGCAGAAACAGAAATGACAAAAAACGAAATTCAATTGAGTTTGACGCACGAAAAGACACCAGCGTTGAATTTGAATGTTCCTGTTGCACGGGCGTGGCGCATTGTGGGTAAAGCGTTAAGTCGCAACAACATTGAGACGACAAAACACGATCAAGAAAATGGACAAATTTATGTTCAAATTGCTAACGCAAAACCACAACCCGAAAAATCGCTTTGGGATAATACCGTTGATGTTTTTAATCCATTTTCACAGCCTGAGCAAAAATATGTTCTGCAATTCACCGAAAATAATGGCAAAACCGCCGTCACTGTTTTAGATGAAGCCTTGCAGCCAATTTCTGACGACAAATTACTCGCGTCATTGTTTGATTCGATTAAAGCGGATTTGAGCAAATAAACATGAACCTAAAAACGCGATTACTGAGTTTGGTGATTTGCGTTTTTAGCGGTATGGCAAATGCTCAAATTTATAAATGTTCAATCAATGGACAGGCAGCGAAATATCAAAATTCACCCTGCAATGAAAGTCAGCAAACGCAAGAGCAAATCAATTTACCCGCCATTGAGCGCAAACAAATTACACTTAAACAAATTCAAGGGCATTATTTTATGACGGGTGATGTGAACGGCATAAAATCAGCATTTCTTGTTGATACAGGCGCATCAGTGATTGCATTACCTGAATCGTTTGCAAGCAAAGCGCGTGTGATTTGCAGCGGAAAATTTGTGACTAGTAGCACTGCAAATGGCACTGTTCGCGCTTGCATTGCAAACGTGGCGAAATTGAAATTAAGCCCATTTGAATTTGAAAATGTCGAGGTTTTAATTCATCCGAATTTAGATATTCCATTGCTTGGCATGAGTGTCTTGCAAAAATTCAACATTGAACAACGCAATGGTGAAATGCACCTTTCTGAACGTTAAACCAATCAATTCACTTTTTTATTTTTACAAAAAAACATGCAAAAACTTATCAGCACCAGCGCATTATCGGAATTCCGTTTAGAAAAATTACTTTCTGAATTACAAAGCATTCAACCTGACATTCAAAAAGTTGCCACCCGATTCGTACATTTTGTTTCAGGTAAATTGAATGCCGAGCAACAAGCTGTTTTAGAACAACTTTTAACTTACGGCTCGCCAAATTCTGTTGCAGAAGAAGGCGAATGTTTATTAGTTGTGCCGCGTTCAGGAACGATTTCACCGTGGTCAAGCAAAGCCACAGACATCGCGCATCGTTGTGGATTAACGGACATTGAACGCATCGAACGCGGCATTGAATACTTCATCGTCAGCACATCACCATTGAACGAAAACGTTGCCAAAAAATTGCACGACCGCATGACACAAACCGTTATTTTTGACCAAACGAATTTAGAACTTTTCGCACATCACGAGCCACAACCATTGCAACGTGTGAATGTAATTGAACAAGGTCGTGACGCGCTAGTTTCTGCAAATACGAATTTAGGTTTAGCGTTATCAGCAGACGAAATTGATTATTTAACCGACGCATTCGTGCAACTTGAACGTAATCCGACTGATGTGGAATTGATGATGTTCGCGCAGGCAAATTCGGAACATTGCCGCCACAAAATTTTTAACGCAAGTTGGACAATTGACGGCATCGAACAAGCGCAATCGCTATTCAAAATGATTCGACACACGTCCGAAGTCAGTCCACACGGGATTTTGTCCGCGTATCACGATAATGCGTCGGTGGTTGAAAATGCCCAGACGCAAGTGTTTATTCGCAACCCACACACGGGCGAATATGCTTACACCGAAGAAGCCGCGCATTTGTTGATGAAAGTAGAAACGCATAATCATCCGACTGCGATTTCGCCTTATTCGGGCGCGGCAACAGGCAGCGGCGGTGAAATTCGTGACGAAGGCGCAACAGGTCGCGGTTCAACACCAAAAGCAGGTTTAACAGGTTTTTCGGTGTCACATTTGCAAATCCCTGATTTCGCGCAACCTTGGGAACAAGCCAACGGCAAACCTGAACGCATCGCGTCTGCGCTCGACATTATGATTGAAGCTCCACTCGGTGGCGCGGCATTTAATAATGAATTTGGTCGTCCGAATTTGGCGGGTTATTTCAGAACGTTTGAGCAACCCGTTTTAGGCAGCGACAACGAACTGCGCGGCTATCACAAACCAATTATGATTGCAGGCGGTTTAGGTAGCATTCGCCCGATGCTAATTAACAAACAACCGATTCCCGCTGGTTCGCTCATTATTATTTTGGGTGGCCCTGCGATGTTGATTGGTTTAGGTGGTGGTGCGGCATCGTCGCAAGCATCGGGCGAAAGCTCTGAAACGCTTGATTTTGCTAGCGTGCAACGTGAAAACCCTGAAATGGAACGTCGTTGCCAAGAAGTCATCAACCATTGCAATGCACTCGGTGAAAATACCCCGATTGTATCGATTCACGACATTGGCGCAGGCGGTTTATCAAACGCCGTGCCTGAAATTATCCACGATTGCGAACGCGGCGGACGCTTTGAATTACGCAACGTGCAAAATGTCGATTTAGGTATGTCGCCAATGCAAATTTGGTGCAACGAAGCGCAAGAACGTTACGTTGTCGCCATCAAACCTGAATCACTAGAATTGTTTAAAGCCTTCTGCGAACGCGAACATTGTTTATATGCTGTCATCGGCGAAGCGACCAACGAAGAACATTTAAGCCTTTCAGATAATTTATTGGGCGACAAACCTGTTGATTTACCGATGTCCGTATTATTTGGCAAACCGCCCAAAATGCACCGAACGGTTGAACACGTTGCGCCAAACGTCGCGGCATTTGACGCTGAAAATATCGAACTCGCTGACGCAATTAACCGTGTTCTCGCCTTCCCAGCCGTAGCAGATAAAAGTTTCTTAATTCATATCGGCGACCGTTCAGTCACAGGTTTAGTGGCGCGTGACCAAATGGTTGGACGTTGGCAAATTCCTGTCGCTGATGTCGCGGTGACAACGTCAGGTTTTCAAGCGACAACAGGCGAAGCAATGGCGATGGGTGAACGCTCACCGATTGCGGTGATTAACGCGCCTGCTTCAGGACGTATGGCAATCGGTGAAGCATTGACGAATTTAGCGGCGGCGCGAATTGATGCCGTGCGTGATATTAAATTATCAGCAAATTGGATGGCAGCGGCTGGTTTGGCGGGTGAAGACGCAGCGTTGTTTGATACCGTAAAAGCCGTGGGTTTGGAACTTTGCCCTGAATTAGGCATTGCAATTCCAGTCGGTAAAGATTCGCTTTCGATGAAAACGGTTTGGCGCGACGAGGCAGGTGAAAAAACCATGACTGCACCGTTGTCGTTGATTATTACAGCATTTGCGCCTGTTTTGGATGTCACAAAAACGCTAACGCCCGAATTACAAGCTGTTGAAAATAGCGTGTTGCTGTTGATTGATTTAGGCGCAGGAAAAAATCGATTAGGCGGCTCAGTTCTCGCGCAAGTTTATAACCAACTCGGTGATAACTGCCCTGACGTTGATGACGCGAAACGTTTGAAAGCGTTTTTTGAATCGATTCAAACTTTGAATCAACAACAAAAACTGCTTGCCTATCACGACCGTTCAGACGGCGGTTTACTTGCGGTGGCGGCTGAAATGCTTTTCGCAAGCCGTTTGGAAGTGAATTTAAATTTAAACGGTGATGTTTTAAGTGAATTATTTAACGAAGAACTCGGCGCAGTTGTTCAAGTCAAAGCCGAAGATTTAGAAAGCGTAAAAACGTTATTGGCTCATAACGGATTAGTCGATTGCGTATTTGAAATCGGTACAGTCGGCACGCATGAAAATCAACGGTTGAACATTTCAAAATCAGGCGAAATTATTTACAGCGAAACACGCGCGGCTTTACAAAAAACATGGTCAGAATTGAGTTTCAGAATGCAAGCCTTGCGCGATAATCCAACGTGTGCAAAACAAGAATTTGAACAAATCGTGGATGATTCAGACCGTGGTTTACACGCACTTTTGACATTTGATGTGCATGAAGATGTCGCTGCACCGTTTTTAAATTTGAGTCGTCCGAAAGTAGCGATTTTGCGCGAACAAGGTGTAAATGGTCACGTCGAAATGGCAGCAGCATTTAATCGCGCTGGTTTTACGAGCATCGACGTTCACATGAGCGACATTATTCACGGTCGCGTTAGCTTGCAAGATGTCAAAGGTTTAGTGGCTTGCGGTGGATTTTCTTATGGCGACGTTTTAGGTGCAGGCGGCGGCTGGGCAAAATCGATTTTATTCAATCCGCGTGCGCGTGATGAATTCGCGGCGTTTTTTGCACGTGAAGATACCTTTAGTTTAGGGGTTTGTAACGGCTGTCAAATGTTGTCTGGGTTGAAGGAAATTATCCCAAATGCACAACATTGGGCGCGTTTTGCACGGAATAATTCGGAACAATTTGAAGCGCGTGTGGCGATGGTTCGAGTAGAAGAATCGCCTTCGATTTTGTTTGCGGGGATGGCAGGTTCGAGAATGCCAGTTGTGGTCGCACATGGTGAAGGTCGCGCAGTGTTCTCACAAAATCTGCAAGCCGCCGTTGAAGCGAAAATGATTGCGCTGTCTTATGTGGATTCGCGTGGCGTGCCAACAACTGATTTCCCTGCGAATCCAAATGGTTCGCCGTTTGGAATTACAGGTTTAACCACGACTGATGGCAAAGTTACCATCATGATGCCGCATCCAGAGCGTTGTTTTAGAACATTACAAAACTCATGGCATCCAAATGATTGGGATAAAGATGGCGCATGGTTGCGGTTGTTTAGCAATGCGCGTGTTTGGGTAAATTAAACAACAATAAAAAAGGGCGATGTTTAACAGCATCACCCTTTTTTTATTCTGTATTTTCAAACTTTCAGCCCATTTTGAAACCTAGCACAAAACCACCTGTAGCACTCACGCCTTTTACGGTAAAACGCGATAAGCGTTCTAATAAAAAATCACTCGAACTTTTAGCGGCTTCTGCCGCGACATCAGTTGCGTGCAAAAGCTGATCATCCGTAATATGCACCACGCCATAGTATTCGGCTACAAATAAAATCACAACTATCCCACCACCTAGAAATAAAGCAGTACGGAGCATTTTTTTTGCAAAGTAACCAACAGCAATACCCAGCAAAAAGGGTGCGCCAACATTAGCAATTAAAGAAGGGGTCGAGAATAGGTCTTGATTGTCCATTTAGTCAAAAAACCTATTTATCTGATTTAGTCGTTTTAGTAGAAGCAGGAGTTATTTCTACAGGTGCGGATGCTGCATCTGAAAACAGAATATCTGCTTTAACTTTTTCAATCGTTTTATCACCAATGCCAGAAACCTTATTCAAATCATCAAGAGTTTTAAATTCTCCATTTTTTGTACGATAGTCAACGATCGTCTGAGCTTTTTTTAAACCAAAACCAGATATAGAGTCAGCGATCTTCTCAGCATCAGCGGTATTGATATTGACAGGTTTAGCACTGACATTTACAGAAAATAGAATGGTTAAGGCAAGTAATAATTTTTTCATTATGAAAACTCCAATTGATAAAAAGGGAAGCGGCAATGATAGTCAAAATTACTTTTAGATACAAACAAAAAAAGCCCAAAATCGTCAGATTTTGGGCTTTTCGTAAAAATAAGAGCTTGGCAATTCCCTACTTTCGCATGGCAAACTGCCACACTATCATCGGCACTAAGCGGTTTCACTTCCGAGTTCGGGATGGGATCGGGTGGTTCACGCTCGCTATGGTCACCAAGCAAACTGGCTTCCAAACTTTTTCAAGTTTGATATGAAAATCTGTATGTTTCTCAAGTATTGTTTAAGTTTTTGACAACACCGATAAAACTGATTGGGTGTTATATGGTCAAGCCTCACGGGCAATTAGTACATGTTAGCTACATTCATTACTGAACTTCCACACCATGCCTATCAACGTCGTAGTCTTCGACAGCCCTTTAGGGAACTTAAA
>JAQTOT010000241.1 GCA_028713145.1 Methylococcales bacterium | reverse complement strand
AGCGGCATCGAACTTTTGCGAATAAATCGAGTGATACACTTCGATTTCTTCATGCGCGAAGTTAATCACCAAATTCGCCAAATCAAATAACGCCTGACGTGAACCGCGATAACCGCCCCACGTTTTTTGATAACCACCGATAAGGTCATAAAGCGGAAAACCTGCGCGTAAAATCGGAATCCCTAAACGTTCTGCGCTAGAAACGGCGTGTGAATTACCGATTAACAATTGCGCTTTGTGTTCTTTGGCGAGCAGTTCTAAATCTTCCAAATCACCGATTTTGATTTGTTTCACTGGCATATTTGCCAAAATCGGCGTGTGAGCAGTGGTGACGGCGGCGACGATTTCTACGCCCATGCCTGCGAGTAAATGTGAAAACGCATTCAGTTGGTCAGGGTCGGCGGCAATCGCTACGCGCAATTGTCCCAACATAAAATGCGTGTCGAGCATCGCGTCTTGTAATTGCGAGCGTTGGCGTTCAATGCGTTCTGGAACGGGTTGCTGACTGATATTTGCCAGCGTCAAAATCAAATCATCATTCGCCTGCAAACCATAAAGATGGTCAAACTGATAAGTAGGAACGCCTGTTTTTTCTTTTAACAAATCGCCCGCTTTTTGCAACGATGCACCAATAACCAGCGTCGCGGTTGCATCGCCCAGTGTTTTTAATTCTGAAATCGGCGTGCCGCCAATCGTGACAGGTGAAAAATCATCTTCGGTCAAATTGCCATCAAGCGAATCTGAAATATCTGGTACAAAAACAGGGCGCAAGTTGAATTGTTCAATCGTATCGCGCAAGGCTTCTAAATCGCCTGACGTGAGCATCGGACTGACTAACACATTGAGTTGGCGCGGGCGTTTATTCGGTTTTGTGCCAGCGTCAGACGCATTCGGCACTAACGCTTTGATGATTTCATAAACTGTCGCCGCGTAACCTGTTTCGACACAACCCGTAAAATCAGGCGTGTTCACCATCACAACGGCAATGTGGTCGAATTGTGGATATTGTTCGCGGAATTCACGCAAATTGCGATGCACATCCGCGCCTTGTGTTTCGGCTAAACCTGTTGTCAAAACCACAATCAACGCGGGATTCGATTTTTCAGCAATCGCTTTGATGCCTTCAATCACATTTTCATCTGCGCCCATCACCGAACTACTTTGATCCATTGCGGTAGTTTGCAACGGAATCGGCTCACGGAAATGACGCACGAAAAACACTTTTGCAAACGCCGTGCAACCTTGCGAACCGTGCAACATCGGCATTGCGCGGTCAAAACCTAACGTGGCGAGCGTGCCGCCTACAGGTTGACTGGCTTTGAGCGGATTTACCGAAAGGGCTTTGTTGCGTTTAATGATTTCAGCCATGATTCACCTCTTCAACTAAATTCCCCCTTTTTGAAAGGGGGGTTAGGGGGGATTTCCACGGTGCAGGCGCACGCACGGCTTCCCAAACGGGACTTTCAATGGTTAAGGACAATTGCCGCACGAGTTCGAGCATTCCTTGATAACCTTCGTAACCGAATTCGCGTTCTTGGTTAATATCGAGGAAGGGGATTTTGGCTTTGAGCGCGGTGTACATATTTCGTCCGCCTGCAATCAAAATATCGACCTTGTAATCTCGGACACATTTGAGCAATGCTTTCGGACTGCCATCTTCAATCATCATCGCTTCTTCGCCCATGAGTTCGCGGATTCTGGCTTTATCTTCTTCGGTCGATTTTTTTGTGCCAGTTGCCACGACGACCATGCCTAAATCTTGCAATGCCGAAATCACTGACCAACTTTTTACACCGCCTGTGAATAATAAAACGCGCTTACCTTTTAAACGCGCTTTCCATGGTTCGAGTGCGGCTTGGATTCGGGCTTCTTCACGAGCAATAATTTTTTCAGTGCGTTCAACTAAATCGGCATCGTTCAAATTTTTGGCAAAATCGCGTAACGCTTGGCTGGTGTCACTGATACCGTAAAAACTGCCTTCAAACCACGGCGTGCCGTATTCTTTTTGCAATTTTCGCGCGACGTTGACCATCGCTTTTGAGCAAACCATCATGTTGACTTCGGCGCGGTGCATTGTTTGGACTTCGTGAAAACGCGCATCGCCTGAAAGTGTGCATAAAACGCGCAAACCCATTTCATCGAGCAACGGTAAAACTTGCCAGAATTCGCCTGCAATGTTGTATTCGCCGATTAAATTTACGTCGTGGATTTTGTAGTTGGGATGTTGCGGCTGTGGTTCGGGTTCGCGTGTGCCGATGACGTGATTCACCATTGCATCACCTGCAATGCGATTGCCTAAATTTTTTGTACCGTAAAAACCCGCACAATCAATCGGAATCACAGGAACGCCATAACGTTCGGCGGCGGATTTACAAATGGCGTTAATGTCGTCGCCGACGAGTGCTGGCACGCAAGTGTTATAAACAAAAACCGCAGGCGGGTTGTAACTGTCGATAGCTTGTTTGATGGAATGGAAAAGACGTTTTTCACTGCGTCCCATGATGACATCTTGTTCAGTTAAATCGGTGGTCATGCCGATTTGGTACAACTGCGAACCCGATGAGCGTGTGCCTCGGTTATCCCAAGAACTGCCCGCGCAGGCAATTGAACCGTGAACCAAATGGGCGACATCGGCAATCGGTAACAAGGCAATTTGCGCCCCGTCGAACGCACAACCGCCTGCGGTCGAACCTGGTTTGGGTT
>JAQTOT010000240.1 GCA_028713145.1 Methylococcales bacterium | reverse complement strand
TTTTTCTTCGGGAAATTTACGATTTGATGGATCCATTGTTGTACAAGGCGACGTAAAAGAAGGTATGAAAATTTACGCCCTTGAAGATATAACCATCGAAGGGAATGTTACAGATGCACAAATTGAGTGCATGGGCTGTTTAAATATCAAAGGCGGCGTAACAGGCAACAGCGACTTAATTGCGAATGGTGAAATCAATATCAAAGGCGGCGTGCAAGGCACACAAGAAATAGATGAACCTGTGGGCGATGACGTGCATATTGCGAAAATTGTGTCTCACAGCTCGGTTATCGTGGGCTTTGTAGAAAATTTCAACATCGAAGCAGGCGTTGACATTGTAGTTGAAAAATACGCGATGAATAGCCAGCTTATGGCAGGCAATAAAATTGTAGCGGGTTTGAAAGGAGGAAAAAAATCCTCATTGATGGGCGGCATAACGTGGGCAATGATGATGGTGAAAGCCGCAATTATCGGCTCAACATCAGGCATTAAAACGCACGTTCAAGTCGGCACGAATCCCTATATTCAAAAACGTATTCAAGCTATTCGCAAAAATTTGGCACCTAACGAAAAAGAACAAAAAGATATTCATAAAATTATGGCGTTTATCGATAGTCATCCTGAAAAAGGTAACGCCGAAATTTTAGAAAAATTGCATCACACGTTAAGCAAGTTGGTACTTGAAGCCGAACAAAATAACGCGGAATTAAAAGAACTAGTTGCGAATATGACGGCAA
Organism: Methylococcales bacterium; assembly: GCA_028713145.1. Classification (GTDB taxonomy): domain Bacteria; phylum Pseudomonadota; class Gammaproteobacteria; order Methylococcales; family Methylomonadaceae; genus UBA10906. The sequence goes on along the minus strand of JAQTOT010000240.1, from coordinate 1,977 downwards.
TTGAAGATGCAAAAGTGATTGCGGAACGCGGTGTATTTACTGGCACAGAAGTTCAAATCAATAACGTTCTTTGGAAGGCACAAGAAAACCGCGCAAGAAGTGTTTTTAGAGTAGAAAAACGTGAGATGACTATCAATACTCGTTAAACTACGCGCCCGTTCAGGTTATGAAAGAGAATAATTATTTGATTTATCTTTTTACTGCACCAAACGGGCGTAGTTACATTGGTCAAACAAAGAATTTGCCCAGACGTATTAGAAAACATCAAAGCGATGACGGATGCACAATTTTTCATCGTGCAATTAAAAAATATGGTTTTGAAAATTTCTCTCAAAAAGTGTTACTTGAAGATTTATCTATCGATGAAGCCAATTATTGGGAAGAATTTTATATTCGAGAACTGAACACCTTGTCACCAAATGGCTATAACTTGAGAACGGGTGGAAAAAATTACATAACGTCAACGGAAACAAGAGCAAGGATGTCTTCCTCATCAAAAGGTCGAATCGTAACGAGTGAAACACGACTTAAAATTTCAGGTTCAAACACGGGCAAAAAAAGGTCGGATGAAGCAAAGACAAAAATGTCCAATTCTCAAAAGACAAGACCCCCAATGTCAGACGAAACTAAAAAGAAAATGTCTACCTCTCAAAAAGGGCATGTTTGCCTAGAAGAAACGCGATTAAAAATTTCAACCGCAAACAAAGGCAAAGTTAGAACTCAAGAACAACGGCAATTAAACTCCATTGCAAATAAAGGCAGAAAACTGACAGCAGAACAAATTAAGCACAGAAAAGAAAATCAAAAACCAATTTCAGAAGAAACGAGAAAAAAACTGTCAGATAGTTCAAAAGGAAGAATTTATCCGATAAATGAAAAAGTAAATACGTCTGGGCATAAAGGAGTTTATTGGCGTGCTGACAGAGGGACTTGGATGGTAAAAATATACGTCGATCAAAAAAGAAAACATATCGGTAACTTTAAAAACAAAGAAGATGCCTGCATTGCCTATCGCAATGCAGCACAACAATTTTACGGCGAAATAGTCGATTCAATAAAACTACAAAGAGGATAAGAAATGTCAAATGTATTCAGTGGGTTATGTACTATTGGCGCGGATGCTGAGATGCGACGCTTGCCATCAGGACAAGCTGTGTTAAATGTGAATTGCGCTAATCATGTGGGTTTTGGCGATAAAAGACAAACGGTGTGGTTGCGTGTTGTGCTTTGGGGACGTAGAGCCGAAGGCACGCTGCATGAATTTTTGAAAAAAGGGCAGCAAGTGTTCATTTCTGGTGAACTATCGGTAAATGAATATACAGCTAACGATGGCACAAAACGCACGCAACTTGAGGTCAACGCCACCATTATTGATTTGGTCGGCAAACGTGAATCTGCACCAAGCGGTTACGATGCACCTGCGCCTGCAAGCAATTACGCGCCACAAAATTATCAACAACCTGCGCCAGCCGCACCTGCGTATCAACAACCTGCCGCGCAAAATTATGCGCCACCACCACAACCTAATTATGCACCGCCACAAGCTCCAAGACCTGCGGCAGCACCTGCTTTTGACGCGCCTTACGACGATGATATTCCGTTCTAATTTTTAAATAACGCTTCAACATCTTGCGCGTCGAAACGATAGTTTTCAGAACAAAATTCACATGTTACTTCTATCGTTTCACGCTCTTGTAAAATTGCTTGTAATTCATTTTCGCCCATTGCTCGTAGCGTTTTTTCAATTCGTTCACGCGAACACGAACATTCAAATTCCACGACTTCTGAGTTGAACAACCGTACATCTTCTTCATGAAATAAACGGTGCAATAATTCGTGACAATCCAAATCAAACATTTCTTGCGCGGTCACGGTATTCGCTAAAATTTCAATCGTTTCCCAATCGTTGGGCTGCCCTTCTTGCGACGGTAATTCTTGTAGCAATAAACCTGCCGCGCATGTTTCATTGGCAAACAA
>JAQTOT010000096.1 GCA_028713145.1 Methylococcales bacterium | reverse complement strand
ACGCCTAAATGGTGCATCGCTTCGCTACATAAAAATTCTCGCACCGATGAGCGCAACACCGCTAAACCATCTGAACGACGCGAATAAGGCGTTTTGCCTGCGCCTTTTAATTGCAATGTCCAATACTGTTTTTGGTGATTGACGACTTCGCCTAAATTGATAGCGCGACCATCGCCTAATTGCCCTGCCCATTCGCCAAATTGATGTCCGCCATAACACGTTGCATACGTTTCCATGCCTTTCGCTAAACGATTTCCCGCAAACACTTGAGCAAAATCGTCTGATTCGCAAACGTCTTCGCTCAAATTTAATAAATCGGCGACTTCTTTTGCAAACGCAACGGTGCTAGGTTCTCGAACAGGCGTAGGCAAAACGTTTGAATAACACGCGCCCATCACTTGCCGCGTTTCATTTTGGGTTTCTAAATCGGCAGGTAATTCTCGAACAAATCGGTTGTCGAAAGTGAGCGCGTCGAGCGTGTTAATTTTAGTCTTCAATCAATTTTCCAGTTTCGTCAAATGTCAGTACGGTCACATCGCCATCTGCATCCGTGATTTCAGCTTGTTGCAACACGCCGTTATCGTCATAGCTGTAGCGATGTTCTAATTCGCTTTCACCATAAACCATTTTTTGAAAAAACAACAGTTGGTCTTTGTCATCGAAATACGCACGAAAAAAAGTATTTCGGTTGTGCAATTCAGCGTCAGTTAATTGTTGGGATAATTTAAACGGTAATTTCACACCGCTATACGTTACAAAATAGCGGCATTCTAAATTTTGAGTATCGATTTCAATCATGGTTGTTCCAAATTTTTAAAAGTACATTTTCAAAAGCCAGTCAGCAATGATTATGCCGCTTGAAAAGTCAGTAAATTCGGGATGTTGTGTGTCGTAAAGGTTTCGTAATGCACAGAAATTGTTTGTTTTGTGACAGAGTACAAGAGTTTTGGTATTTATTTTCTTGAGAGGCGATACACTTTGTATTCAGTGCGTTTAGAGAAATGGAGGGATTCACAATCAGGCTCGAACATACTGTCCACATACGTCAAATAAATTTCAAAAAACTTTTCATATAACGTTCTTATTTCTTCTCCTATCCCCATTGATTCTGCGAGGGTTTCATTTTCTTCAGCATCTTCGATAGTTAATAAAAAAATGTTCACTGTTTTAGGAACAAGTAATCGTAATTGTGCAACGTAAATACGCCGAATTTTCTCGGGCAACGCCGTTAATGCAGCTCTGTCATAAACCGAATCAAATACGCCTAAATCTGTTTTGTGCAAAGCAAAATAATCACCACATAAAATGCTTATTCTCCCTGATTTCCATAACATAAATTCCCCTTGTTTTTGCTTGATTGGTTCTAAGCCGTTTTCACGAAAAAAATCTTGTACTGCAACTTGACTTAATTCAACACCAATAACTTCATGACCTTGTTCTGCAAGCCAAATCATATCCAAACTTTTTCCACAAAGAGGAACAAATACACGAGAGTTATGCACTAAATCGAGTTTAGACCAAAACTTTTCAAGAAGGGGATTAACATGGAATTGATGAAAATCAATGCGCTGGTCACGCCAAAGTTGTAGCCAAAGTTGATTATCCGTACTAATAGAAAAGCGATTACCGTTATTGATAAAAAATTTTGATTTGGCTGGGATAGTTTGCATGATGATTTACCTCGGTCTCAAACGTACACATATAGACATAAAACGTAAGTAGATGCGACATGAAAATTTCTAACATCAAAATTAGTTTCAAATACTGAAATTCTATTATTGTTTTCGTTGCATAAACCTCTTAATGAACAATCGATTGTCCGTTTTATAGAAAAGGCACAGATTTTTGAAAAAGGCTGACAAAAACCAGCCTTTTTTGCTTGTGCTAAAATTCCAATTTTAATTTTTCGGGGAATTTCAAAATGCAATCAGTATTAGCTCCATTTAGTACCAGTATTTCAGAATTGAAACGTAATTTTAGTGCTGTCATCAAACAAGCCGATGATGAAGCGGTTGCGATTTTAAATCACAATCGCCCTGAGGCTTATTTGTTATCTGCAAAGCATTACGAACAACTGTTGTCTTATTTGGAAGATTTGGAAGACGAAAAATTAGTGCGTGAACGCGCAAATGGTAAGTTCATCGAGGTCAATCTCGATGACTTATAAACTGCGTTTTCAAGAATTAGCGTTAGACCTTTTAAAACTCGAAAAAACTGGTAGAAACTAGCCTTTCCCCTGTCGCAAACACCTCTTAATGAACAACCGATTGTCCGCTTTGTCACATAGCGACAGAAAAAGGATTTAATTTTTCTTTGCAACACAATAGGTTATAAATGGAATTGTTTTTGCTGTAGACGTTTTTATTTACAGAGCAAAAACAATGAAACTTTTTCTTGATTGGTCAGATTATCAAAACGCAGGAATGGGCGACGCTTACGCTGATATTCCTAAACAAGCCGGCAATTTTGCCAAAGCCGTTGCAGTGTGTATCGGTAGCAAACAGTGTGAAACACACAACGCAAAAGGCGTAATGTGTCCAAGTTTTAGAGTGACGGGCAACCCGCATTTATCAACGGGCGGACGAGTTAAATTATTAAAAACCGCGCTCAATGCTATTAACGACGACAAAGCCCTTTTCGATGCTCAATTAGTCGAAGCCATGAACGAATGCGTAAGCTGTAAAGGATGCAAACGCGAATGTGAAAACGAAGTCGATATGGCTCTCATCAAAGCGGAATATCTCGCGCAATTTAATCAAAAACACGGCATACCTTTACGACGAAAACTGTTCGCAAATTTACCGAAATTAGCCCGTTTTCCCGCGCTCAAACAATTGGTGACATGGCGCAATCGTTCGCCGTTCATTGCAAAAATGACCGAAAACTTTTTAGGCATTTCAGCCAAAGCTCCGTTGCCAATTCCTGCGAATCAAACATTATCCAAAACAGAAAAATTTACTTCGCAATCAGCCGATTCAACCCGCGAAGTGGTTTTGTTTGTCGATACGTTTAATCGTAATTTCAATCCGCAGGTTGTCGAAGCTGCGCTAAATCTACTTTCAACAGCAGGTTATCAAGTCGAAATTGCCAGCGCGGCAAATGATTCGACACCGTTGTGTTGTGGGCGGACATATTTTTCCAACGGCATGATAAGCGAAGCGAAAAACGAAGCGACGCGCTTGTTGCACGCCTTAGAACCACACATCGACGCAGGACGTTGGATTATTGGGCTGGAATCGTCGTGTATTTTGAGTTTGCGCGATGAGTATTTAAAACTCGATTTAGGTGATGCAGCGAAAAAATTAGCGGAGCGTGTATTGTTGCTCGAGGAATTTGTGGCGCGTGAACAAACTGCGAAACGTTGGACGTTAAATTTCAAACTCGACAATGAACGAATGCTTGTGCATGGGCATTGTCATCAAAAAGCCGTTGGCGCGATGAAAGCGATGCGAAAAGTTTTGAAAACGGTGGAAGGTTTGGATTTTGAGTTAATTGAAACATCGTGTTGTGGAATGGCGGGGCATTTTGGTTTGGAAGCTGAGCATTATGAAACGTCACAAGCGATGGCACAGCAAGCTCTTTTTCCAACGTTACGCGCTGAACCGAAAGTAGGAATTATTGCGAACGGTTTTTCTTGTCAGCAACAAATTGGAAATGGTGGTTTTGAAAAGCCACGTCATATTGCGGAAGTGCTTTATACCGCTGTTTCGTAAAAAACTAATGGATTATGTTTACAGGTTCATCGCTCAATAGGCAGCTTAGAAACAGTTGACGTAAGGCACGTCAACTGTTCATCCATCACCAACAAACTACTTGTTATTTTCAGCGACGATTTGATCAAAAAGTCCATCGTCGTTGAAATGTTTCGCTTGAACGGCTTGCCACCCCCCTAATTCTTTGACCGTAATCAATTCCAACTTAGGAAATTGTTTCGCGTATTTTGCTGCGATGTCTTTGTCCGTTGGACGGTAATAACTTTTTGCAATAATTTCTTGCGCTTCTTTGGTGTAAAGATAATTCAAATAATCGGTGGCTAAGTCTGTTGTGCCATTCTTTTTTGCTACTTTTTCAACAACTGCCACAGGCGTTTCAGCCAAAATGCTCGAAGGCGGCGTGACGATTTCATATTTATCCGCGCCAAATTCTTTGAGAACTAAATACGCTTCGTTTTCCCAAGTAATTAACACGTCACCAATTTCACGTTCTACAAATGTTGTCGTCGAACCGCGTGCGCCTGAATCTAAAACGGGAACATTTTTGAATAATTTGCTGACAAACGCTTTTGCGCCAGCTTCATTGCCTGATTTTTTTTCAGCAAAATGCCACGCGGCTAAATAGTTGTAACGTGCGCCGCCTGATGTTTTTGGATTTGGCGTAACAACTGACACGCCGTCTTTGATTAAATCATCCCAATTTTTAATCGCTTTAGGATTGCCTTTGCGAACCAAAAACACAATCGTAGACGTGTACGGAATGCTGTTATTGGGTAATTTTGTTTGCCAATCTTTAGGTAATAAACCTGCTTTTTCATGAATTTGATCAATGTCGTAAGGCAACGCAAGTGTCACGACATCGGCTTGCAAGCCCTCAATGACAGCGCGAGTTTGTTTGCCACCGCCACCGTGTGATTGTTGAATGGCAACATCTTCGCCCGTTTTTTCTTTCCAATGTTTGACGAAAACTTGATTGAATTCTTTGTAAAGCTCACGAGTTGGGTCATACGAAACATTCAGTAATGTTCTCTCAGCAAAAACGTTTACGCTTAACAATAATGCCAATCCCGTGAGAGCGGGTTTTAAAAATAAGGCTGTTTTCATCTTAATTTCTCCGATTAAAAATTTCTAAATTTAATGCACAAAAGTTATGCAGTGGTTTGAATAGTAAAGAAATTTTTTATTGAAATGAAACGATGAATTTCGATAGTGGCATCGAAAAATTCGATTTGAAAAGAGTAAGCGAAAAAAAAACCGCTCCGTGTTTATAAAACAGGGGCGGTTCGTGTGAAGCGTTTTATTTATATTTCGGTTTGCCATCACCAAAGGCATTCAAATTCACTTCAAAATAAAAGAAATTACTCGCTTCTGTGCCTTGCGCCCCAGCTGTTTTAGCGGAAACGGTTTTCGTAAAATCTCCAGGATTAAAACGCGCATAACTCAAACTCCAATCCACATACGGATTAAATTTGTGACGCATCCGAATATCAAACTCGTGACCTAAAAAACTACCGCTTTTTCCTGTTGCATCACGCAACCCCGTACGATTCCAACCGCCTGTTTCACTTTCTTGCCAATAAGCGTTATAGCCTGTGTCGATACGAACATCTTTATACGGCGTAAATTCTAAACGGACTTTGGGGGCATGAACGTTATCCCATGAAAAATAATCGTTGCGTGACCACGGTTGATTAAAGCCATAAAACGTATCAAAACGTTGATTTAAATTGTCGCCTGAATTTTTGTCACCTGTGCCAAATCCATAATACGCACTCGCTCGCGGTTTCCAATCGTGATCAAAGGTATAGCCTAATTCTAACGAATAAGCGAGTGCATCATGTTGACGCAGTGCTTGTGAATAATTTTTAGCGTTATTTCCTGTAAGCGAACCAAATCGTCCGAATTGTTCGTTAATGTTGGTGTCAAAATCAAAACCACTGCTTCCAATCAAACCATAAACACGCAGACCTGGTGCATAAATATCGGAATCGGCTTTACGAGCCGCGTTAGTTGGATTGTTAGGGTCGCCGTTGACTTTTCGCCCTAAGAAATACGGTTGGATCGTGACTAAATCAGACCATTGACGAATACTTAACACACCGCCGTAAATCCAAGTATCTTCATCAGGACGGTCAAAATCGTATTTCAAACGTTCAACAGGTTGCAACGCGAAAGTGTCTAAATCCCAATTATTTTGCTTTTTGCCTAAATGCACACGAAAACCTTCAAAATTATTCGTCGTATTGCGGAATTGATTATTGCCGATTAAACGACGGTCGAGTAATTCCAACGATTGCCGACCTGCGCGAACGCTTAACGGGCGATTGTGACCAAGCGCGTTATCAAAATACAGTTCAGCATAACCTTGAATCAATTCAAATTCATTCACATCGGCATCGGTTTTTTGATACAAACTGTTGTAACTACGCGCATCTTCAAATTCCACTGCAAAACGTAGCGGGTCTAAAATGTCCTTTACACCCAGATAAGCGCGTGTTCGTAATAACCATAAATTATCAGGATTTTCTTTAAAGCCCGTTTTTGTTCCCGCGCTAGGACGATAGTCATTTTCTCGATATTCATAACGAGTACGAAAATCTAAACCCACATCAAGCCATTCAACATCACGAAATTGTTCAAATTGGGTTTTGCTTAAATTGCGAACATAACTTGGTGGATCGGGTTCGGGTTCGACGCGATAGCCTTTGGTTTTTTGATAAAAATCTTCGGCATTAGCAAGATTTGCTAATGACAGCAACGCGAAAGTGCTTGCTTTAATAAACGTATATTTCATAACTATCTCAACCTCTCTGTAAAAAAACAACAATTTTTTGCTTATCTGCAACAATTTTATTTAATCAGCAGAAAGTTGAAAAACGTTATTTTTAGATACCCATACCTAAAAATAAGATATGAGATTCAAGTATTTCCAAATTTTTTAAACATCGAATTTTTCGATATAGCTATCGAAATTCATCGTTTCATTTCTTTTCAAAACTTCTTTACCATTCAAACCAACATAGCCCACACGAGGAAATAAAAAATCATGAGCCAAAGTCGCATCATGCCTGCCTTTCGCCCGACGATTAGTTTTACGTTGCTTTATTTGAGCTTGGTGGTTTTGATTCCACTGAGTACATTGGTTTTTAAAAGTTTTCAGCTTAGTTTTGATGATTATTTAAACATCATTACTAATAAACGAGTTGTTGCCGCATTTCGCGTCAGTTTCAGTACCGCTTTAGGTGCAGCGGTGATTGCAAGTTTCTTTGGTTTTATTGTGGCGTGGGTTTTGACGCGCTATCCCTTTGTTGGAAAACGTTTTTTTCATGCTTTGATTGATTTACCTTTTGCGCTGCCTACCGCTGTCGCTGGCATTGTGCTAGCGACTATTTTTCAACCAAGTGGTTTGCTAGGTAAATTTCTCAAACAACATTTTGATTTACAAATTGGCTTCAAACCCGCTGGAATCGTTGTGGCACTGATTTTTATCAGTATTCCCTTTGTCGTGCGAACAGTTGAACCTGTGTTACAAGAATTTGATTCACGCATGGAAGAAGCCGCGTCGAGTCTTGGTGCAACGCGCTGGCAAGTTTTCACCAAAATCATTTTTCCCAACATCTTCCCTGCTCTACTGACAGGTTTTGCATTGTCATTTGCAAGAGGCGTGGGCGAATACGGTTCGGTAATTTTTATCGCGGGCAATTTGCCTTACGTTTCAGAAATTGTGCCGCTGCTCATTATCACAAAATTGGAGCAATACGATATTCCAGGTGCGACGGCGATTGCACTCACGATGCTCGTGATTTCATTCTTGTTATTACTGCTAATTAACTTCTCACAATACATTGTTCGCAAGCGTTCAGGACAACTTTAGGAAATTTTTATGAGTGCTGTCATTTCAAGAACGGTGCATCAAAATACGCTAGGCGATGCGAATTGGGTGCGCCAAAGTTTGATTTTTACCGCGTTAAGTTTTTTGATTTTATTTTTATGCGTGCCGTTAGTTTTGGTCATTTTTCAAGCCTTTGCGAAAGGCTTTGACGCTTATGCCTCGGCTTTAACGCAAAAAGATATGCTTGCGGCAATGCGTCTTACCTTATTTACCGCCTTGATTACGGTTCCGTTGAATACCGTGTTTGGTGTCGCGGCAGCATGGGCAATTACGCGCTTTGAATTTCGCGGTAAAAGTCTCTTGATTACCTTGATTGATTTACCGTTTTCCGTATCGCCCGTGATTTCAGGTTTAATTTTTGTGTTGGTGTTTGGTACGCAAGGTTGGATGGGGGAATGGCTACTTGAACACGATATTAAAATTATTTTCGCCGTTCCAGGCATTGTGTTAGCAACCATTTTTATCACCTTTCCTTTCGTGGCAAGGCAGTTAATTCCGTTAATGCAAGAAATGGGCAGCGAAGAAGAGGAAGCGTCTTTGTCGCTGGGTGCAAGTGGTTGGCAAATGTTTTTCAAAATTACGTTACCAAACATCAAATGGGCATTGCTTTATGGCGTTTTGCTTTGCAACGCACGAGCGATGGGCGAGTTTGGCGCGGTATCGGTCGTTTCGGGACATATTCGCAGTTTAACGAACACGTTACCTTTGCACGTTGAAGTCAGTTACAACGAATATGACAGCGTGAGCGCATTTGCGGGCGCATCGGTTCTCGCGGCACTTGCTGTAGTCACTCTGATTTTAAAAACGTTTTTAGAATGGAAACAAAAAAATGACCGTGCAACTGCATCACTTTAGAAATTTAAAGGGTTAAGAATTATGAGCATTGTGCTTTCAAACATTAGCAAAAATTTTGGCGATTTTTCGGCACTTCACGATATTGATTTAGAAATTCCCGAAGGTGAATTAGTCGCTCTATTAGGGCCTTCGGGTTGTGGAAAAACCACGTTGTTACGCATCATCGCGGGACTTGAACAAACCGATAAAGGAAAAATTCTGTTAAATGGCGAAGATAAAACAGATTTTCACGTCAGCCAACGCGGCATCGGTTTTGTATTTCAACATTACGCGCTGTTTCGCCACATGACGGTGTTCGATAATGTGGCATTTGGAATGCGTGTTAAAGATAAGAAAGTGCGTCCAAGTGAAGCGGAAATCACTCGAAAAACACACGCACTGCTAGAACTTGTGCAACTGGATTGGCTACATAATCGCTTTCCTGACCAGCTTTCAGGCGGGCAACGTCAGCGAATTGCATTAGCAAGAGCATTAGCCGTTGAACCGTCGGTTTTATTGCTTGATGAACCATTTGGTGCGTTAGATGCGAGTGTGAGAAAAGATTTGCGTCAATGGCTTCGTTCGTTGCATCACGAGTTAAATGTCACCAGTATTTTCGTGACTCATGACCAAGAGGAAGCGATGGAAGTAGCGAGTCAAGTTGTTGTTTTAAATAAAGGCAGAATCGAACAGCAAGGTTCACCCGCAGAAATTTATGACCATCCAGCAAACGTATTTGTGTCGAAATTTATCGGGCAAACCAACGAATTTACGTTGTCGCATTTTACCGCTGATTGGCTTAAACAAACGGGGTTGTATGTGAATGAAAATTTTGCCCCTGAAACGGTAGCGCATGTTCGCCCGCATGACATTGAAATTACCAAAGCAACGAATGAAACGCCTGTTACCTTAAAAGATTGGCAACATTTGGGGGCGTTAATTCGAATCGAGTTAGTGAAAAATTTGCCTCATCAAACACCTAAATCCGTTTTTGCTGAAATGCCAAACGCCCAATTTAAAAGTTTGCAACTCAATCGCGGCGATAACGTTGATTTAAAAATTCGCCACGCACATTGGTTTAATTAACTATGAATTTAAGTCAAATTGAACTTTTGCGTATATTGCAAGAAACCAATTTTAGTTTGTCGCTAGCGGCTGAAAAAATGCACATTGTGCAATCAGCTGTCAGTCGGCAATTGCAACTTTTTGAGGCAGAAATTGGTTCACCGTTGTTTGAGCGACATGGTAAAAAATTGATTGCTATGACTCCGCTGGGCTTGCGAATTTTGGACGAAGTGAATGTGATTAACCAAGCCAAAAATAACATTCAAACGTTAGCGGCTGATTATTTAGACAGTTCGCACGGCGTGTTGCATATCGCGACGACGCACACACAAGCCAAGTATTTTTTGCCAAAACCGATTTTACGTTTTCGTGAAAAATATCCAGGTGTGCGAATTTATATGGATGAAGCCTCACCTGAACAGTTGATAAATAAATTGCACACAGGAAAAGCCGATATTGCTATTTGCACAGAGAAAGTTGCTGATGATGCGTATTTAGCCGTAAAACCGTGCTACGAATGGCATCACACCGCGATTGTGCCGAAAAATCATCCGCTCGCTGAAGATGACGTTACACTGGAACGTTTAGCGTCATTTCCGATTTTGACTTACAGTTTTGGTTTTACAGGGCGTTCAAATATCGAAAAAGCATTTGAAAAGTCTAATAGTGAACTGGATATTATTTTGTCAGCAGCAGATACAGATGTGATTAAAACCTATGTTCGTCTTGGTTTGGGCGTAGGAATTATTGCAGGAATGGCAGTTGATAAAACACTCGATTCGGATTTGGTAGCACGAGATTTATCGCATTTAATTCCAAGTTCAAAAACCAAAATTGCGTATTTGAAAAACAATTATTTACCGCTTTATGGGCAACATTTTATTGAAGAGTTGATTTTTGCTGCACAGAAAATGCAGTTTTGAGAAGTCAGTTGTCAATCATCACGCAAAACTTACCAGGGATTTTGTGAAAACGTCATTAAAAAGTTACCACCCACAAAGCGATCGCGCTACAATTTTTAGAATACATTTTTAATAATTTTTAATAGAAGCCAGAAGATGTGTCCTAAAAATTGTAACGTGATCACACCGACTTTTGTGTCGTTTGTTTACACCTCCCATTTG
>JAQTOT010000239.1 GCA_028713145.1 Methylococcales bacterium | reverse complement strand
GTTAAAACGACTTACCGAAGAAGCGCACGGAAACATTTGGTTAAAACTATGAACAAGCAAATATGCAGTTACAGCATTATTCGTTTTCAACCGTTCCCAGAAACGGAAGAATTCGCCCTCGTGAAAGTATCGTGCGTTATAGCAACAATCGGGTGCTGTTTAGTGAAAACCTTGACGCAACGATGGATGAATTATTCGGGCATTACGTTAAACGTAATTTTGCTCACCATGAAGATTTTGAAGAAACAATACAAAAACGAGTGACATCGTTGTTGCGCGATTCGCACTTAGAATCAAAATTTATCAGTGGCGCGTTGGGTAATGAAAAATACCATGTTCATTTTCCTTTCGTCGATGAACAAAATCAGAAGGCGATTAAACCGATTCACTTTTGTCACAATGACAGTCGAAAAATTATTGATCATGGCGCGACATGGTTAATGAAAGTGCAACAGCTCAAGCGCGGTGGATTTGTTAAATCTGAAAACGTACTTTTTACTTATCGTGCGCCAAATGAAAATCAAGGCATTTTGTTTGAGGCATTCTGTGATGTTAAAGCTCAAATAGAAGATGCTTGTATTGTCATGGCGAATATCGAGCAATCACAGGCTATTTTGAAGTTCTTACAATGATTTGCTGATTTGCAGTCAGCATTACCCAAATAACTAAGCCTAGCCCGACGGGGCGATAAGTCGGATATGCCTTAACCTTAACCGATTGGCTTGGTTTCTTTTTTTAAGGCGTGAGAATTCATTAAAAGTATGACGAGTTCGATTGTTGCAGAATCGGTGTTAGCAATTTGGCGAAAAAAACCACATCAAGCTAAATTTAGACGTAAAGAACATTTCGAAATTTTAAAGATTTACTTTCGACCGTTGAAACACTGCACGATGAATTTTATCGAAACGCAATTGAAAAAATAGAACGTGCATTAGTTTCATGTTACGACGAAAGAGAGATTTCATTACAGCAATTATCCGGAACATTTAGACGTGGCGATTTGCTTGAAATGTTGATTTTATGAATGTTCAGCAGGGGACAATTTTTCCCCTGCCGAGATGTTTCAGATGGTTTGTTCAAAATCAATACAACTTTCTTGCCCACACATACCAAGTTGTATCTAACCAAATCCAGTAACCTGCGTGACCAACTTGACCGCACCACTCTCCACCTTGCCAATAGCCATAGTCGTGGAAATAACCATATTTTGCACTATCACTTGGGCAACTCAATTCTTGAATCAAACCATCATAACGACCATTTGATGAAGCCGTTGGCGGTTCATTCGCAACGCTGTAGTTGATGCAAGCGGTTAGACTTATTAACGTAATCGCTAACAACATTTTTCTTAGTATTTTCATGTGTTATTCATCCAAATAATTAAGCAAATTAAAATTCTATTTCACTTTTAAAAACTTCACCAACTTTACCGAATTTTCGTCACGTTTCAAAATTTCCAAAATATGACCATGCAAACGAATACTGGTACCTTCGTTTGGAATCGTTTCCATGAAATCTAAAATCAAACCGTTCAATGTTTTTGCCACTTCGGTGGGTAAATCCCATTGCATGACGCGATTGAGTTCACGCACGGTAATACTCGCTTCGACCAAATAGCTTCCATCCAATTGTTTACGCACCGAATTTTCTTCATCTGTAATCAATTCCCCGACAATTTCTTGCAGCAAATCGTCTAATGTCACTAAACCTTGAACATCACCATATTCATCGACGACCAACCCGACGCGGATTTTTTCGTTTTTGAAATGCAACATTTGGGTATGAACGGGCGTACTTTCAGGAATAAAAGTAGGTTTTGTGAGCAAGCTGATGATGGTTTGCTTATCAAAATCTTCATGGTGAATTTCGACCAATACTTTCCGCAAATGCAAAAAGCCAATCACGCGGTCAACATTTTGTTTATAAACGGGCAAACGAGTATGCGGACTATTTTTGATTTGCGAAATAATTTCTTCAATGGGCAATTCCAAATCAATACCGACAATTTCATGACGCGGGGTCATGATGTCTTCAACCGTTGCTGAATCCAGATCCAAAATCCCCAGCAGCATTTTTTGATAACGATGCGGCATGACACTTTCTGCTTCTGAAATAATGCTTTTTAACTCGTCTTTGTTGAGTTCACCGTGCGGTGTTTTTGTGGTATCAACGCGAATCAGCCACAGCAATCCGTGTGCAAAACCGTTGACTAACCAAACAAGCGGATAAAAGATTTTGAGTAGCCCCGTGTAAATCCACGCCGAAGGAAAGGCGAGTAATTCAGGTTTGATAGTGGCGAGCGTTTTTGGGGTGACTTCAGAAAAAATAAGCATGACCAGTGTCACTAATGCCGTAGCAATGGCAACGCTTGATTCTTCGTCAGCGTAAAGTTTTATCGCAATGACCGTCGCAATGGAGGCAGCAAAATTATTAACGAAATTATTACAAAGTAAAATTAAACCTAAAACCCGATCAGGGCGTTGCAGCAATCGATTGGCGCGGATTGCGCCAGCATGTTTTAACTTCACTAAATGTCGCAACCGATAGCGATTTAGGGTCATTAAAGACGTTTCAGAGCCAGAAAAAAAGGCAGATAACACTAACATCAACAAAAGTAAGCCAAGCAGCATACTTAAAGGCATATCGTTCAAGGAAAACGCTCGCGGAGTTGTTAATAACGTCTCTAGTGTCTACGGTGGCAAATTTTTGTCAAGTGTAAAAACTGCCA
>JAQTOT010000238.1 GCA_028713145.1 Methylococcales bacterium | reverse complement strand
GTTTGAATAATTTTGAATCTAACGGTGCTATTCAATCACTCGCTGATTTTTTCGACCGTGACAGTCATGTTATTAGAGCGGATTTGCTCAAAATGTGGGCAGACACTAAAGAGTATTTCCCCGTTGAATGTTTTGATGAATACTACAATTTCGACAAAGTGGCGGCTGTATGAATATCAAAAAAATAATGCCTTATGTTGGAAACAGATTTGACGGCGGGGAACAAAAAAACGAAAATCCCGCTCGTATTGATGCCTTCGAACTCATCAATACTTAATCCAAATCCGATAGGCGGACAGGAAAAGCGGGAATTTCTTAGAGTTTGCATTATAGCCAAAACAAAAAGGAATCCCCAAAAACTTCTAAAATTGGCACACGCCAACCACCGCAAAAGTCGGGTTTTAATTTCAATCATTGAATGAGAAACCAACATGACAAACCAAAACAAAGTTATTCCTTTCACCTTTCACGGTGTTGCATTTGACGTAGTACCAACTGGCAATCACGACACTGACTTTAATATCGGTACGCTTATAACCGTGCTGTATTTGAAGGTTCAACGCGACAACTACAACGAAGCGCAACCACTGCCACACAATAAGCCCTTATTGCCTGAAATCGTTTTGACGCTGGCACACGATGCGGATTTTTCAAAAGTGTTGGATGGTTTTCTGTTTTCTCTCGATATGTTTCTGCAACCGCTATCGCACGCCATGCGAAACGGGCTTGACCATCTTGAAATTGAGAAGCTAATCGCAGACATTGCGAACCCGAATTTAGATGATGAAAATCTAACATCCTTAAAAAATTTAGGCTTGAATTTAGGCGAATAAACGGACTTTGCAACGTCTGTTTATTCCGCAGACGTTGCGCCAATTGGTGCATCGAATGAATCTTAAAGTAATTAAATTGCAGAAAAACAGCGGACATGAAAAAATCGCCCCATGTGAACAGTGGCAACTGTTTTCATGTAAATCTCAATCGTGGCAACGATCAGGAAAGGCGACAACTGATTATAATCAAAATTCGCTACCTTTCAAAAGGCTAAACGCCCCTGCAACGGTTGTTTCTAAAACCATTAGAGCAACATCATGAATCAAACTTTTGAATTATTGCCAGAACACATACCACTAATGGCGGATGCTTTCGCCCCATTTGGTGCGGATGCTCGCTATATTTACGACCGCGCAACTTTCGACGGTAAAACACCAGTCACATTTTTAAAAGGAATGATTGACGAAAATTACCGCGACAACACTGCAATGTATTCGCACTGGAAAGAAGAAGACGGCGACAGATACATTTTAATTAACGTCACCTCACGAAAAACAGGCGAAAACATACCTTTTACAACGAAAAACGCACATTTTCAGTTGAATGGCAAAAGCACCAGCTACACGCCACGTCCACAAATTAGCGAAGCAGAACGCCAACGCCGTGAAGAAAAAACAAGGCAAGCCGCACAGCAAAACGAACAAGAAAGCGAGAAAAAACGCCGCAAATTTGAACAATGGAACGCCGCACACATTGCCGCGCCAAAGGGCGGTCAGTGCATTGAAACTCATCCCGATGTAATAAAGCATTTTGGCAAATCCGCTCAACTTGTGGCGAATCACGCCATGTCATTGTCTTGGAACAAAGCAAGTTACCGATTTGAAAATCACGCTATGTCAGTTACTCGAATTACTGACAATCGCGGTGATTGCCTGAGTATTGGGGCTGTTTCTGAAATCGACGGGGAAATTGAGTTTTACCAACGAATTTATGACCGCAATATCGGCTTACCTGATAAACCACGAAATAAAGATTTTTGTGGTGCTAAAAAAGGTCGCTTTCACGTTATTGGCAACTTAGCAAAGGGGAAATACAAAGGCATTTACTTCGTTGAAGGTTATATGAACGGCTTGATGGTGCATTATGCAACGGGCTGTCCAGTCATTGTTTGCTTCGATGCGGGTAATATCGCGCCTGTGGTTAAAAAATTTCATGACTGGGGCTATCAAGGCTTAATTATCGCGCCAGACAATGACATTAAACCAAACAAACAAAACATAGGGCTATTTGCGGCATTTAAAGCCGTTCAAGGTGTTACAAGTGCATTCATTGCCCCACCATACTTACACGACGGTGATAATCAAATCGGTTGTGATTTCTGCGATATATTCCTCGCAAAAGGATTGCAAGAAGTACAACGCCAATTGCACAAAAACAGCTTTTTAGCGTTTGAAAACGGTGAAATGTATCTATCTAAGCGGATAAGCAAAGACGGACGTTTAAAAGCTGAATATGAGAGCAAATTTAATGAATTCATGATGCAAGCGTTACCCCGTAAGCAGACGAAAACTAAACGCGAAGAAATTATCGCTAATTCGGTAGCCAAATATCCAAGTGGGCAAGGGTACGGCACACCTGAGGAAATCACTGAGAAATTGCTAAAAATCTTTATCCATGAACGCGACAAAGAAGCACATTATAACAAAATCAAGATAGGTTGCGAAATCAAACACGAAGCTGTAAGGCGGCGTAATTCGCTCACAAAAGCCGATTTGCACGGCGTATTAGAGTTCGACCGCGCAAACCCTGCGGATATGGCAAAACTTAGCGAATTGATTAAACAAAATCGCGCCACAGTGATTGTTGATTTACCGATGGGAAGCAACAAAACAGGTGATATTGCGGTCGTTATCGACAAAGATTTAGACGGTAAATCATCAATTATCATCGTGCCGT
>JAQTOT010000237.1 GCA_028713145.1 Methylococcales bacterium | reverse complement strand
GTGATTTGTTGTCTGCGCCAACGATTACGCAACGCAATCGCTACAGAGCGTTTTGCACTGGCTTGTCCAATAATGTGTTTGTCTAATTCGCTGACAATTTCTCTCGGTGTCATTTCAGTCATGTTTTTACTCTTTGGGTTGAACAGGTTCAGCGTCGAGTTCTTCAATACGCAAATTGTGATTGGTGTAAATGCAAATATCGGCGGCGATATTTAAGGAGCGTTCAACGATTTCCCGCGCACTTAAATTCGTATTTTCAAGCAATGCACGCGCCGCCGCTTGGGCAAATGAACCACCTGAGCCAATCGCCATTAAATCAAATTCCGATTCAGGTTCAATCACGTCGCCTGTTCCTGAAATGATGAGCGATGTTTTCGAATCAGCAATCGTTAAAAGTGCTTCTAATTTGCGTAACGCACGGTCGGTGCGCCAATCTTTTGCCATTTCAACCGCCGCGCGAGTTAGATTGCCGCGATGTTTTTCGAGTTTGCCTTCGAAATGTTCAAACAAGGTGAACGCATCGGCGGTCGCGCCTGCAAAACCTGCAATCACTTTGTCGTGATATAAACGACGTACTTTGCGAGCGTTGCCTTTCATGACGGTGTTACCCATCGTCACTTGCCCGTCACCGCCGATGACGACTTTACCGTCGCGTCGTACAGAAAGAATTGTTGTGCCTCTAAACACGGTTTTCTCCAGTTAAAAAATCTAAAGCGTAATTTTACAGGTTTTATGATTTGCATTCACTTCAAACCGCTATACGAGCAGTTTTGAGTCGCGATAATCTAGATTTAAGTTTAGTGTAAGAATCGATTTCTACTATCACTGCGATGTTTGATGAAATTCATCACTGAAAAACTGCATTTTGTAGTTTTATCGTTTCACAAAGTAGGAGAGAAAAAATGGCTACCACACCAAAATTTGTATTCACGTCATCCACTGATTTACTCGATGTTTCACCTGCGGTTTTTGCTAAATTTACCTCACAAGATTTTGCGGCGATGACTAACACTCAAGCTAAAAACATAACCGCCGAACAATTTGCTGTTTTAACGACAAAAACGCTCAATTATCTCGCAAGTAAATTAAAATACGTCGAACCAGATTCCTTTTCTGGACTCCAACTAAGAGTCATTCCAAGTCTTCCTGTGAAATCTTTAACGGTTGATCAATTAAATATGTTGACCACCGAACAATTCGCCGCATTAACTTCAGTGCAAATCAAAACACTTTCGTCAAAACAAATATCTTCACTTGAAGCCGAGCAAATAGAATCACTGTCAACAACTGCTCGTAATGGTGGATTATTAGGTTTAAATACCAAATATTTAACTTCTGATACGATGAGTTTTTTGACATCAAAACAAATTTCGGCGTTATCGGCATCTCAAATTAGCAGTATCGGTACCAAACAAATCGCAGGCATTACGCCTGAACAAGCTCCATATTTTACAAAAATACAAGCGGCGAATTTTCCTTACCGATATTTGCCATCTTTATCAACGGATGTCATAGAAAATTTAGACAAAAACTTTATATCGGGCTTGCCGAGTAAATCATTTAGTGTGCTAACCACGCAGCAACTTAAAGCCCTGATACCTGAACAAGCTGCCGTTATTACCTCAACACAAATCCGCGCGTTAACCTCAGATAAAATTGCCGCATTAGATCCAGAAGATGTGGCGGCATTAAGTGTGTCAGCACTTTCGGGGTTAACGAACAAAAATATGTCGGGATTAACGCTTTCAGATTTAACGGGAGCAGGGCAACTCGCGGCATTAAAACCATCACAATTTGCCTATTTAAGCACCAACCAAATTGCCGCTATCGACGAAGAAAGTGCGTCATTATTAACGTCGGGGGCGATTCGTTCACTAACATCGGAGCAAGTAGCAGCAATCAATATCTCGGCGTTATCGGTAATTGAACCTAAGTCACTTTCAGGATTAAACTCAAAAAATATCGTAGGTTTAACCACAAACGTAGGTTCAAATCAAATTGCCGCGCTTACGGCTGAACAGGTTGGCGCGTTTAGTGCCTCGCAAATTCAGGCAATGACACCAGCACAATTTGCGGCAATGGAAGCGGAAGATTTTTCCGCAATACAACCATCGGCTTTTTCTGCTATTCCCACGTCGGCGTTCTCATCAATCAGTGCGGCAACGTTTAGCGTTGTGACAGCTGCACAACTTGCAGCATTAAAATCGACACAAGCAAAAGCCATTACAAATGCACAAATTGCCTCGCTAACGGCTGATAATGCCGAGGCATTGACTTCAACAATCGTTCGACAATGGACAGCCGAGCAAGTTGCAAACTTCAGCACTTCTGCCATTGAAGTGTTAAATTTCAAAGTGATTCCCTACTTAAACATCACAGGATTTGATGCGGCAAAAATTGCCGCATTGATGCCTGAGCAAGTCTATTTTTTAAAATCCGATACAACACAAATTGGCGGTTTAACAGCTGTTCAAGCCTCTGCACTAACGGCAGATCAAATTGATTCTATGAAAGCCTCCACATTTAGAGGATTGAGTGAAAGTGCTGCCATCCCTGCGTTATCGATTACGAATGCGGTGCCAGCAATTACAGCAACACAATTAAACTCGCTTTCAACTTCGCAACTTGAAGCCTTCAAGCAAGCGCAAGTTGCTGCATTAAATGGTGATGCAATTTCGTGGTTGCTTGATACAAAAGGCTATGTGACCTTAACAAATGGACAAGCAACAGAATCG
>JAQTOT010000236.1 GCA_028713145.1 Methylococcales bacterium | reverse complement strand
ACTTCAATACCTTGTGATTTTAGATTTTGATATAAGGCGTTGAGTGCGGGAAATGACTTTTTACACGGCGCACACCATGAAGCCCAAAAACCTAAATACACAAGTTTTCACGCAAATTGCTTTAATGGTGTTGGTGTGTCAGATTTTAAAGTTGGTAAGGTGAATTGTGGTGCGGGTTGCCCAACCTCTGTGGCATTTGCCACAAACGTGAACGCGAGTAACATGAGAACAGCGGATTTCTTTTTCATTATAATAACCATTTTTTAAGTTTTAACACTCTAATTTTAAAGCAATAAAAATGCCGCACTGCAATATGTTGAAAATACAATAAATTCTAAAAAGATGAATTCTAAAAGTGTGCGATATGACACACTAAAACTCAATGAAATGGGTCATATCACACATTAAACGTAACGTTTTTTTGTAAAGGCGAATATCATTCGCCTTTACAATGTGTAACGTCAGTGAATAACAAAAACGAGGGGGATATAAAAATGACACAACATTGCACAGCAAAAAAAAATAGGGATGAAAAATAAACGTGTCATTTTTTCCAATTTTAGAATGGCTTAGAACTTATCGCCGTGCTGATTTTAGTAGTGATTTATTTGCAGGTGTTGTAACTGCGATTTTGCTCGTCCCACAAGGAATCGCTCTTGCATTGTTAGCCCACTTACCACCCGAATTTGGCTTGTATTCGAGCATTTTACCGTGTTTAATTTATGCCGTTTTAGGTACAAGTCGTACGCTTTCTGTTAGTCCCATTTCTATTGTGGCAATTATGATTGCAAGCACAATTGCCTTGCCAGCGGTTAGCCAGCTTGGGAATCCATTACAAAGTGCGGTGATTTTATCGGCAGAAAGTGGTGTGATTATGCTGATAATGGCAATGTGTCGAATGGGCGGATTAGTGAATTTTATCAGTCAACCCGTTTTAACAGGTTTCACCAGTGGCGCAGCATTACTCATCATTCAAAATCAATTGCCACTCACCTTGGGTTTAAAAATCCCTCAATGCGGTTTCGAATGGAATTGCTACGAAATCTATTTCCAAAATACAAATTCTGCGACGCTATTTACGAGTTTAATTGCCTTAGCGATATTGTTATTTTTCAAAGCCCCACTTGCCGTATTGCTACGGAAAATGGGGGCATCCACAACACTCATCAATGCACTGACAAAATGTGGAGTCATTGTTGCAGTCATTTCAACGACCTTAATCGTTTTACAGGGGCAACTAAACGTAGCCGTTATCGGTAAAATTCCAGCGGGATTGCCCATGTTACGAATTGATTTTATTGATTTTGTAAAATGGAAAGTCTTGCTACCTTCTGCAACGTTTATTGCATTGATTGCTTATGTGAATAGCATTGCCATCGCGAAAGTCATGGCAAACTCACACGGTGAAAAAATTGAACCCAATCAAGAATTACTCGCCTTAGGACTTGCAAATTTTTCAGCCGCTATGTCGGGCGGAATGAACGTGGCGGGGGGATTTAGTCAAACTATGGTAAATGTTGCCGCTGGGGCAAGAACGCAAATTGCTACGGTAATTACCGCCCTTTGTTTAGCCATTACGGTCGTTTTTTTTAACGATAGTATTCAATACATTCCCAAAGCCGTGTTAGCCGTCATTATTTTGGTTGCAATCGTACCGTTAGTGAAAATAAAAAGCGTTTTTCATTCTTTACATTACGACAAAGGCGATGGCATTGCAGAAGCCATGACCTTACTTGGCGTTTTATTTTTAGGATTAGAAGAAGGTCTCACGCTGGGTATTTTTCTCACGTTTATTAGTTATTTACGCAAAACATCTCATCCACATATTGCTGTTTTAGGACGCATTCCAAATACGCCCTATTTTCGTAACGCTAAAAGTCATTATCTTGATGATTTAGAAACATGGGATGAACTACTTTTGGTGCGAATTGATGAAAGTATTACCTTTGCGAACATCGATTTTATTGACGATTTTATCGATGCAGAATTAAAAGCGGCTCCGTTAGTCAAACATGTGGTGTTAGTTTTTACCTCGGTGAGTGATATTGATATGACGGCTTTGCAAGCATTAGAACAATTGAATTTGAATTTAAAAAACGTAGGAATTAGTTTTAATTTGGCAGAGGTGAAGCATTTTGTGTTCGTGAAGTTAGAACGCAGTCATCTGTTTGAACAATTAAGCGGTGAAGTGTTTTTTGATACACAAGAAGCGGTCAATAAATTGGGTTTTGGTCATTAAAATTTCAATGATGACGCGGCTACGATTATAATACGGCTTTAATTTATCTAGCATTTTGAGGAAAAAATGGCAGTTTTTAGTACAAATGAATTTAGAGCAGGCTTAAAAGTGATGCTCGATAACGATCCTTGCGCGATTATCGAAAACGAATTCGTTAAACCTGGTAAAGGGCAAGCATTCAACCGCGTCAAAATTCGTAATTTAAAAACGGGGCGCGTTATTGAACGCACGTTTAAGTCGGGCGAATCACTTGAAGGTGCTGACGTTATCGATATGGATATGCAGTATTTGTACAATGACGGCGATTATCGTCATTTCATGCAACCCGAGTCGTTTGAACAATATCAAGCCGATTCTAAAGTTGTGGGTGACGCAGCGTTATGGCTCAAAGACCAGGATATGTGTACCGTTACATTGTGGAACGATGCACCGTTAGCGGTTACGCCTGCGAACTTCGTGGAATTAGAAATTGTTGAAACAGACCCAGGTGTGCGCGGCGATACGTCAGGCG
>JAQTOT010000095.1 GCA_028713145.1 Methylococcales bacterium | reverse complement strand
CTGCTCGCAGTAACTACATTGAAAGTCAGTTAGGGTGCTTAGAAACATTTGTTGCCAGCAGTGATGAAAAAGTAGAGAAATAATTTAACGTCAAAACGAGGTGTGAAATGAAAGCAGTTTTACTAGTGAGTTTAAGTACGTTGTTTTTAACTGGTTGCGTTTATTCGCATCCGTCGCCCTATGGTTATTCGCGCTACACGGTTGTTACACCAACACCTGTTTATCCTCGTTATGAAGCACCGCGTTACTACACGCCAGCTCCTGCGCCGCGTATTCGCCATTATGAACATTATGAAGACCATCCTCGTTTTCATTCACATCAGCATTCACGTCGTTATTGGTAACAACAAAAAAGGTCGATTGCAAAAGCAATCGACCTTTTTTATTTGCCACCAAAACGCGCTTTATTTCAAAATCCGCAACGCAGGTTTTGCTTTCTTAGGTGGTTCAGATGGTGGCGGTGGCACGTCGTCTTGCGGCTCTTCAGCTTCAAACACCATGCCTTTACCATTTTCTTTCGCATAAATAGCTAAAACCGCACTAATTGGTGCTTTGACATAAGTCGATTTTCCGCTAAAGCGCGTGTTGAATTCAATTGCCGTATTTCCCAAATCAAGTGCTTCAACAGCTTGTGGACGAATGTTTAAAATAATGCGCCCATCTTGCACAAATTGCATCGGCAACACAGCATGTGGATTTTCGGCATCAACCAGCAAATGTGGCGTGAGCTGATTATCTAAAATCCAATCGTAAATAGCACGAATGAGATACGGTTTTAATGGTGTCATTTGGGTAGTTCCGCCATATCTTTTTCTGCATCACTTAAACTGCGTGCAAACGCTGAACGTCTAAAAATACGTTGCGCGTATTTGTTAATTGCATCGTCGTGTGCTGCACTCAAATCAATTCCGATGCTCGGCATTCTCCAAAGCAACGGCGCAATCACGCAATCCACCAACGAAAATTCATCGCTCATAAAATACGGACGGGCTTCAAAAATTGGCGCGGCATTAAGCAAACTTTCACGCAACGTTTTTTTCGCTTTAGCCGATTTTTTTTCGCCTGTATAAAGCACGTCATCGAGTAATTGATACCAATCTTGGTCAATACGTTTAATGAGCATTCGCGCCGTCGCACGCGAAACAGGATCCATTTGATGCAATGGCGGGTGCGGAAAACGTTCATCAAGATATTCCATGATGATACGCGAATCATAAAGCACTAAATCTCGCTCAACCAACGTGGGCGAAACACCGCGCGGATTATCAGCAGTTGCCGCGCAATTTGGATTATCGGCAAGTAATTCTTTGGGTGGTTTTTCTGGGTCATAGAATTCAACATCTGCAGCGATGCCTTTTTCTTGCAAAACAAAACGAGCGCAATGGCTCAAAACACAAGTAGGAGAAGAATATAGAATCATAACGGATTTACGGGTAACTAAGTTGGACACAAACAAAACCTCATAATGAGGAAAAATGAGGTCGTATCATAACATGATTGAATTTGAAGCGGGGAAAATGACTGAAAAACACTTTGTTTTTCAGTCATTTAAAATTTAATGCACGTCTTTCCAGTATTCTTTTTTCAGCAAATACGAAATCACTAAGAAAATTAACAAGAAGAACAATACATATTTCCCCATTTGTTTACGTTCGAGTTGCACAGGTTCACCAACATAAACAAGGAAATTGACTAAATCATTAACCGCTGTATCAAATTCTTTTTCCGACATGGTGCCTTCGCTGCCTTTTATCAACTTTGTCAGCACCTTTTTTTCACCTTCAGTTTCAAAAACAGGTTTTTGCTCGCCTTGTAATTGCCAAAGAGGATTAGGCATTCCCACATCTTCAAAAATGGCATTGTTCACACCAAATGGACGGCTTTTGTCGGTATAAAAACCTTTCAAATAGCTATAAAGCCAATCTGCACCGCGTGAACGGGCAATGAGCGACAAATCAGGTGGTTGAGTTCCAAACCATTTTTCTGCGTCATGTTTATTCATCGCTGTGTGTAATTGGTCATAAATACCTGCGCCTTCTGGTGCAATGTCGGCTAAAACGTGTTTTTCGTCTATGCCCAAATCATTGGCAATTCGCAAATAACGAATTTGTTTTGCACTATGGCAACCCAAGCAATAGGTTACAAAATGTTTCGCCCCACGTTGCAGTGACATTTTATCGGTCAAATCAATGTCTGCATCT
The DNA here is from genome assembly GCA_028713145.1 of Methylococcales bacterium. GTDB lineage: Bacteria > Pseudomonadota > Gammaproteobacteria > Methylococcales > Methylomonadaceae > UBA10906. The sequence goes on along the minus strand of JAQTOT010000095.1, from coordinate 8,629 downwards.
TGTAACTCTGCACCACCTGAGGCAAAAACATTGAGTGAGAGTGAAAGTAAAAGAAGTGAAAGTAATTTTTTCATTAGTCTAGGCTCTCTTTCAAATTTTTAGCCGTGCGAATTAAGACATTTTTCGCGCCTGTTGGATTGAAACCACGTTTTGAGTTTTCACCATCCGTTACAAGCGTGACTTCATCAAATACCGCTTTCATTTCAGGAAGTCGCTCTTCCAAAGTCGGTTGCATCGTAATGTGATTTGGCACAGGTTTGAGTTTTTCCCAACGTGTGTAGATAGGCATCAACAAAAAGAAACCAAAATAATATGCTGTGAAAATACGCGCCATTACGGTGGCTAAAGGTGTGACAGGCTGTGTGCCTAAATAACCTAATGCAATGAAGCTCACCACGAATAACATCAACGCTTTTTTGTAAATACCACCGCGATAACGAATCGATTTCACTTTGCCACGATCGAGCCAAGGCAATAAAAACAGCACCACAATCGCGCCACCCATGCCGATGACACCTGCGAATTTGTCAGGAATCGCGCGTAAAATTGAATAGAACGGCGTGAAATACCAAACTGGTGCAATGTGTTCAGGGGTTTTCATCGGGTCAGCGGGAATAAAATTAGCGTGTTCTAAAAAGTAACCGCCCATTTCTGGCATATAAAAAATAACTGTCGCAAAGAAAATCAAAAATACTGCCACACCTACCACGTCTTTCACCGTGTAATAAGGGTGGAATGGGATACCATCAGTTGGATGTCCCCAAGGATCTTTTGATTTTTTGATGTCCACGCCGTCAGGGTTATTTGAACCAACTTCGTGCAACGCAACAATGTGCATGAATACGAGTAACACTAAAACGAGTGGCACCGCTATAACGTGAAACGCAAAAAAGCGGTTCAACGTTGCGTCAGAAATAACATAATCGCCGCGAATCCATAACGCCAAATCGTCGCCTACAACAGGAATCGCGCTGAATAACGAAATGATAACTTGTGCGCCCCAATAAGACATTTGTCCCCAAGGTAACAAATACCCCATGAAGGCTTCTGCCATTAACGCGACAAATAACAACATCCCGAAAATCCAAATCAATTCGCGCGGTTGTTTAAATGAGCCGTAAAGCAAGCCACGGAACATGTGCATATAAATCACAATGAAAAATGCGGATGCGCCTGTTGAGTGCATATATCGCACTAACCAGCCCCAATTCACGTCGCGCATAATGTATTCAACCGAATCAAACGCGAACTTTGCATCAGGTTTGTAATTCATCGTCAGCAAAATACCTGTGATAAATTGATTTGCTAAAACCAATAACGCAAGCGAGCCGAAGAAATACCAAAAGTTAAAGTTTTTTGGCGCGTAATAATGCGCCATGTGTTCATTCCAAACTTGTGCGAGCGGAAAGCGGTCTAAAACCCAATTGCCGCACATTCTTAAACGAGTCGGTTTTAGGTTCATGCTGTTTTCTCCTCTTCACCAACAATAATTAACGTGTCAGTGACATAACGATAAGGTGGAATTTCCAAATTGGTTGGTGCTGGTACGCCTTTATAAACACGACCTGCCAAATCAAACCATGAACCATGACAAGGACAGAAAAAGCCCCCTTTCCAATCCGCACCTAAATCGTGTGGTGCAACTTCTGGGCGAAACGTTGGCGAACAACCTAAATGCGTACATAAACCAACCGCCACAAAAATTTCTGGCTTCATCGAACGCGCAGGATTTTTACTTGTCGCGGGTTGCTCAGATTCATTTGATTGTGGGTCACGCAATTGACCATCTAAGGTTTTCAAGGTTTCTAAGGTTTCTGGTGAGCGTTGTAAAACCCAAACAGGTTTTCCACGCCACGCGACTCGAATCAATTGTCCTTCTTCGATTTTGCTAATATCGACTTCAACGGGTGCGCCTGCTGCCATCGCTTTTACGCTTGGTTGCATTTGCGACAAAAAAGGCACGGCTAAATAACCCGTGCCGACTGCGCCTACGACCGTTAATGCCGTGGTGAGAAACTGCCGTTTTGACTTATCAACGGTTTCGTCAATCATAAAACTCTCCTGTTAGTTACTGCATTTTTCTTGTTTTTATCGCGGGCAATATACCATTAGACAGTTGTTCGTTTGAATAGTTTGTGTCGATTTAGGTTATAAATCTGACAATTTGTCAGTTTTGTGTTTGAAAAGTGACACAATCATTCTCAAGCATCTTTAAATCAAGCGATTCCTTTTACACCTTTCGCCTGCAATGTTAGACTTAGCACATTCAATTTATTGCTTTTAATTTCATTTTTTAAATCAAACACGCATGGATAATCGCGGTCATCATCCAAATCAAAATAGTTTAGTGAGCGTTCACAATTTGACGTTTTCGCGCGGCGAAAAGAAAATTTTTGACAACATTTCACTCGAATTTGAACGTGGAAAAATTACCGCAATCATGGGACCTAGCGGCACGGGTAAAACCACGTTACTCAAACTTATTGGCGGGCAACTTTTTCCACAAAATGGCAACATCGTGGTGAATGGGCGCGATGTGCATCATTTGAAACGTGACGAGCTTTATACTTTGCGAAAACGCATGGGCATGTTATTTCAAAGTGGTGCATTGCTAACAGGCATGAATGTGTACGACAACGTTGCTTTTCCGTTACGCGAACACACACATTTGCCTGAATCAATGATTCGTTCGTTAGTTTTGATGAAATTAGAAGCCGTTGGTTTGCGTGGTGCGCGCGATTTGATGCCCAATGAATTATCAGGTGGTATGGCACGCCGCGTTGCCTTAGCAAGAGCCATTGCGCTTGATCCGATGATGATCATGTACGATGAGCCTTTTACGGGACAAGATCCCATTTCAATGGGCGCGTTGGTGCTTTTGATTAAGTCACTTAATACGACGTTAGGTTTGACCAGTATTATCGTTTCTCACGATGTTTATGAAACGGCTGCCATTGCAGATTACATTTATGTTCTGTCAGAAGGGAAAGTCGTTGGACAAGGAACGCCACAAGAAATCAAAGAATCATCGTCGGAATGGGTGCAACAATTTATGAACGGTGCAGCCGATGGTCCAGTGCATTTTCACTATCCAGCAAAAGAAGAATATATGGACGATTTACTGCACTGCGATAAATCCCTATTTTCACGCAAACGCTTATTTGGTGAAAAACCCGCCAAACGTAGACGGTATTCGTAATGGAATTTTTTAGATCTTTAGGCGCAAATACCCGCGAAAGTTTCACCAAACTTGGACGTGGTAGTTATTTTTTAATAGGGATGCTTGCAGGAATTTCGAGCGTACTAGTTCGCCCGAATTTGATTCTAAAACAAATGCACTCCGTCGGCGTGCTGTCGTTTTTGATTATTTTCATTTCAGGGCTATTCGTCGGCATGGTTTTAGGCTTGCAAGGCTTTTATATTTTGTCGCGCTTTGGTGCGGAAGAAACGCTAGGTGTCATGGTTGCCGCTTCGCTAGTTCGTGAATTAGGGCCAGTCGTTTCGGCATTATTATTTGCAGGACGAGCTGGTTCAGCATTAACGGCTGAAATTGGTTTGATGAAAGCAACCGAGCAGCTATCTGGCATGGAAATGATGGCAATTGACCCGATTAAACGCATTATTTCACCCCGATTTTTAGCAGGCTTTTTGTCAATGCCACTGCTTGCAGCACTGTTTAGCGCAGTTGGAATTATGGGTGGGCAAATCGTGGGTTGTGGATTGCTCGGTGTTGATGACGGTGCATATTGGTCACAAATGAATGCCGCGATAGATTTTCAAAAAGACATTATTAACGGCGTAATCAAAAGTCTTGTTTTTGGTTTTATTACAACATGGATTGCACTGTTTGAAGGTTATGACGCAGTGCCAACAGCAGAAGGCGTAAGTCGTGCCACAACCCGAACGGTCGTCAATTCAGCGTTTAGTATTTTAGGATTAGATTTTATTTTAACTGCACTTATGTTTGGAGATAATTAAGGTATGCCACATAACAAAACACAAGACACGTTGGTGGGTTTATTTGTTGCCGCTGGCATTGCGAGTTTGTTTTTTTTGGCATTGCAAGTCAGTAATTTAAGCTCCTTTACCAAAGGCAATACTTACGAAGTTGTAGCGAGATTTTCAAATTCGGGCGGCTTAAAAGCGAAAGCGGCAGTCTCAGCAGCTGGCGTAAAAATTGGTAGTGTCAAATCCATTACATTTGATCCGAAAACCTTTGAATCTATTGTCAAAATGGACATCGACGCGCAATACAATACGTTGCCCGATGATGTGACAGCAAGCGTTTATACGGCAGGGTTACTCGGCGAACAATACGTTAGCTTAGACGGTGGCGGTTCGGATGATTATTTAAAAAATGGCAGCAAAATTGAAATCACGAATTCTTCGTTAATTTTAGAAAAAGCCATCGGACAATTCCTGTTCAAATCTGCCGAAGAAAATAAAGGCAGCAGCGACAAAAAAACTAGCCCTAAAAAATGAGCAAACTTAGTATCGCCTCAAAAGGCAACGGACAATGGTTAATTCACGGTGAACTGACCTTTGCGAGTATTCAAGGCAAATTCATTGAATCACCGCCATTTTTACGCGCAGGCAGAGATATTATTTTAGATTTCTCGCAAGTCACAAGCACCGACAGCGCAGGGCTTGCGCTGATGATTGAGTGGATAAAACTCTCACGTCATCAGCGCACACAATTACATTTTAGAAATGTGCCAAAGCAATTGCTAAATTTAGCAAAACTTAGCGGACTTGATAAAACGCATTATTTTTCACACAACTCAAAAAAAACAATTGAACACACATGGATAAATTGATTATTACAGGCGGGGCGCGACTTGATGGCGAACTGCGAATTTCTGGGGCAAAAAATGCCGCGTTGCCAATTTTAGCTGCAACACTGCTTTCGCACGCGCCTGTGAGTGTGGGAAATGTTCCGCATTTACACGATATTACGACCACAATGGAATTACTTGGTCGCATGGGTGTGGGTTTAACCATTGACGAAAAAATGAACATTCAAGTCGATACCAGCACGATTAACAGTTTTGTTGCGCCGTATGAATTAGTGCGAACAATGCGAGCGTCGATTTTGGTTCTAGGGCCTTTATTAGCACGATTTGGTGAAGCACACGTTTCTTTACCTGGTGGTTGTGCGATTGGTTCACGTCCTGTTGATATTCATTTAAGTGGTTTGGCGCAAATGGGCGCAGAAATTACCCTTGATGGTGGTTTTATTCACGCCAAAGCCAAACGTTTGAAAGGTTGCCGCCTTGTTTTAGAACAAATTACGGTAACAGGCACAGAAAATTTGTTGATGGCAGCGGTGTTAGCTGAAGGCACAACCATTATGGAAAATGTAGCCAAAGAACCTGAAGTGACCGATTTAGCGCATTTTTTAAACAAAATGGGCGCGAAAATTACTGGCATCGGCACAGACGTTTTGACGATTGAAGGCGTAGAAAAGTTAGGTGAAACGAGTGTGCATTACGACATTTTGCCCGACCGCATTGAAACAGGAACGTATCTTTGTGCGGCGGCAATTACAGGCGGACGAGTGAAACTCAAAGACACGCGCCCTGATTTGCTTGATGCCGTGTTAGCAAAATTAGTCGAAGCGGGCGCAGAAATTACCACAGGTGAAGATTGGATTGAACTGGATATGCACGGCAAACGCCCGAAAGCGGTTTCAGTTCGCACATTGCCCTACCCTGCATTTCCAACTGACATGCAAGCGCAATTTTGCGCGATGAATGCTGTTGCAGAAGGTGTTGGCGTAGTGACAGAAACCGTTTTTGAAAATCGTTTTATGCACATTCATGAATTACAACGCATGGGTGCGGATATTCGTCTCGAATCCAACACAGCAATTTGCACAGGCGTTGCAAAACTCAAAGGTGCGCCTGTGATGGCAACCGATTTACGGGCTTCGGCAAGTTTAGTGATTGCGGCTTTAGTTGCAGAAGGCGATACGAAAGTCGATCGGATTTATCACATTGATAGAGGTTACGATCACATTGAAGAAAAATTAGCTCAACTTGGCGCGACGATTCGTCGTGTACCGAAATAAGGCGACGACGATGATTACAATTGCTGTTTCAAAAGGACGTATTTACGAAGAAGCGTTGCCGCTACTTGCAAAAATGGGCATTCAACCGATTGATGACCCCGAAACCAGCCGAAAACTGATTTTGCCCACGACACGCGACGATGTTCAACTCGTGATTATTCGCGCAACCGATGTGCCGACATTTGTCGAATATGGCGCAGCGGATATGGGCATTGCGGGCAAAGATGTTTTGCTCGAACACGGTGCAGAAAATTTATACGAGCCGATTGATTTAAATATCGCGCGTTGCAAATTGATGACAGCGGCTCACAAAGATGCGCCACCCATTTCAGGACGTGTGCGCGTCGCGACGAAATACGTCACGATTGCACAATCGTATTTTGCGAGTTTGGGCATTCAAGCAGAAATTATTAAACTTTACGGTTCGATGGAACTTGCGCCACTTGTAGGTTTGGCAGATTGCATCGTGGATTTAGTTGATACGGGCAACACGCTTCGCGCTAATAATTTAGAACCACGCGAACTAATTATGAACATCAGTTCGCGTTTGGTGGTCAATAAAGCTTCGATGAAAATGAAAAATGCGGTGATTAGTGAATTATTGATGCAGTTTGAGCGAATACTAGCAGAGCAATGATGCTCAACCATTTTGAATAAGTGAAATTTTATGTATATCAAATCGTTGAGTTATGAAGACCAATCTACAGATTGGAAACTGGAAAAGATAGAATTTAAACCACTGACGTTGTTAGTGGGTGTTTCTGGTGTTGGTAAAACTCGAATACTAAAAGCATTGCTTAGTCTAAAAGAGATTTCGCGTGGAAAATCTTTAAACGGTTTGTCATGGAACATTGAATTTAGAACTAGTACGGGATTAGAGTGTACATGGTGTGGTGCTTTTGAAAACAAAGGATTTATCCCAGAGTTTATATTTCAGCTAGTTGATGATGAAAATGAAAGAAACAAATTCTGCATAGATAATGAACAGTTGTTTATTGATGGCAAACTAGTTATTGATAGAAACAAGGATGGGATTACTTTTAGAAATGTTAAAACAGTAAAATTGTCGCAACAGGAAAGTGTCATTTCTTTATTAAAAGAGGAAGTACAAATAAAGGATATTCACGAAGATTTTAAAAAAATTCTTTTTGATAATAATGCTGGCAACAGTTCTGGACTTGAAAATTTTATATTCAATGGCGAAATAAAATCAAAATCTCAAAAATATAAAAGTTTGAAAGCTATTAGAAATAGCAATGAAAGTATTAAAACGAAACTTTGTCTGTTGTATAAAAATCAAAAAGATTCATTTAAAAAAATAGCAGATGATTTTACTGACATATTTCCATACATTGAGGACGTTCGAGTAGAACCTATCAGCGATGAACATAAAAAAGTTCATCCCATTTTTCGTGACTTACCAATTATTCAAATTAAAGAAAAAACCGTATCACATTGGATAGACGAATTTAAAATGTCGTCAGGTATGCTTAGAACGTTATTACATATTGCGGAATTGCATTTATGTGCTGACGAAAGTGTCATTTTAATTGATGAATTTGAAAATAGTTTGGGAATTAACTGTTTAAATCAAATAACTCGCAGCATACTTACCTCAGAGCGTAATTTACAATTTATCCTTACTAGTCATCATCCTTACATCATTAACGATATAGGATTTTCTCATTGGAAAATCGTAACCAGAAAAGGTGGTGTGGTGACAGCTACTGATGCTGAATTATTAGGAATTGGTAATTCAAAACATCAAGCATTTACACAACTCGCCAATTTAGCAGAATACTCGGAAGGTATTGAAAGTTGAATATCTACTTTCTTGTTGAAGGCGCAAAAACCGAGCCTAAAGTTTATCCTCAATGGCTACGTTATCTGATTCCTGAATTGCTCCAAGTGAAATTTGCAAGAGAGGCGAAAGAAAATAATTATTATCTTTTGAGTGGCAAGGGATCACCGCGTCTCCTTACTGAAGAACTTGCCAATTCGGTGACAGAAATTAACGAATTAGGTAATTACAATCACCTTGTTCTTGTCATCGATACTGACAATGTCAGTGAGCAAGAAAAAATAGAAGAAGTTGAAAAATTTATGGCAGATAACGGCATAATTTTGAATGACAGTTGCCATCTTCACATCGTAGCTCAAAAATGTTGCATAGAAACTTGGTTTTTAGGAAACAGAAAGGTTTATACGAAAAATCCTGGCAATCAAAGTGATTTTTATAACCATAAAAACTTTTACGATGTGTCGAAAAACAACCCCGAATCCATGCTTAAACCAAATCAATTTAATGGTTCTACTTCGATTTATCATGAAGTTTACTTGAGAAAAATGTTGGCAGAAAAAAATATAAGGTATTCTAAATCTGATCCAAGAGAAGTTGGCGAGAGCTACTATTTAGATGAATTAAAAAAACGACTCAACAACTACCAGCTAAAGCTGGTAGGTTAGTGAACTAAGAACTGAAAGTTCAGGATACACGTCGGATAAACGACGTGTTAGGGTTCAACATTAAAATTGCTTCCCGTATCTGGTTCAAAGTGA
>JAQTOT010000094.1 GCA_028713145.1 Methylococcales bacterium | reverse complement strand
GCTTAGAATTTGAAGATTTCGGCAAAGGCATTCCTGACATTGCTCAAGCATTAGAAGCAGGCTTTACCACTGCTGGTAGTATGTGGATGGGGCTTTCGGGCGTAAAACGGTTGATGGATATTATGGATATAAAAACAGAAATTAACGTCGGCACCACCGTTCTCATTGAAAAATGGGGACGAGCTAAATGACCTTTCACGTTGACCCAAAATATCTGGTGATTACAAATTCGGCGGAAGTGATTGCGATTCGGCGTATTGCAAAAGAAATGGCACACGACATCGGATTTGATGAAGCAACACGCACTGAAATTAGCTTAGTGGTGAGTGAGTTAGCGTCAAATATCATCAAATATGGGCAACGCGGCATGATTAGCCTAACACCTGTTTGTGATCTGCATCGAGAAGGCTTAATGATTGAAGCCGAAGACGATGGTGAAGGTTTTAACGAGCAAATTGCCATGCAAGATGGTGTTTCAACTTCTGGCACACTTGGCGTAGGACTTGGCGCAGTAAATCGGTTAATGGATGAATTCGATATTTTGCAACGTGAAAACCGTGCAGGCACACGAATTGTGTGCAAGCGTTGGCTGCATGACAACTCAAATGTGGCAGGCGAACATTGTCCGTTTGATTTTGGCGTTATTTCTCGACCTAAAATAGGCGAAACGGCTAATGGCGATTCTTACGTTCTTAAACAAACAAAAGCAGGTTCACTAATTGCCGTTATCGACGGTGTGGGACATGGTGTTTTGGCGCATCAAGCAGCCAGTGCTGCACGGCAGTATGTTGAACGTCATGCCGAATCACCATTGCTCGATATTTTCAAAGGCGTTGACAGAGCTTGTGCGGCAACACGCGGCGTAGTGATGGCAATTGCGGTTTTTGATTGGCGACAACAACTTTTTCGTTTTGCCAGCGTTGGGAATATCGAAGTGAGCGTTTTTCATGGGAATCGCGAAAAACCTAAATTCATTGTACGAAGAGGGATTGTCGGCAAACACGCGCCGCAACCCGTGATTACTGAAAATGAATGGCACACGGGCGATATGCTTGCCTTGCATTCAGACGGTATTTCAAGTCAGTGGTCATGGAGTGATTTTAGTCAATATGCCGACCATCCCGCGCAAGTGATTGTGGAAAATATCTACAATGCAAACCAAAAAGATTACGACGATGCCACGATAATCCTAGTCAAATGAAAAAAGAAGAACTCGAGCAGCTGCTCTCTGAAAAAGCACGCATCATTGAAGAATTACAAGTTGAATTAGAAGAAACTAATCAAGGCATCATTGCGCTCACAATGGAGCTTGAGCAATTAGAACAAGAAAAGTTGCGCGAACACATTGATGTTATCAAACAATTGCAAATCGAACTCGCCGATACAAACAAAGGCTTACTCGCGCTTGCGGTCGAACTTGAACAATCAGAGGAAAAATACAGCAGTATTTTGAAAAATGCGGCCGAAAGTATTTTGACGTTTAACGATGAAGGCAAAATCAAAACGACAAATCCAGCCGCCGCCTTGCTTTTTGATTATCCCGAAGAAGAACTATTAGGCATGAATATCACCCGCCTAATTCCAGAATGGAATCGTATTAAGTTTGAGTTTAATGAAGACGAAAAAATTGCCCAATATGCAGGCGCGTCGTTTGTTTTTGGTACAAAACGCTATGGCGATACCTTTCAAATTGAATTCACATTAGGCAGACCCATTTTTGCAAATAAACGTCAATGGCTGCTCATTATTCGCGATATTACCGAGCGTAAAAAAGCCGAAGAAGGTTTGCGTCTCATGGGAAAAATTTTTCATGGCAGTACCGATGCGATTGTCATTACCAACATCAATAGCAAAATTATTGATGCTAACGAATCTTTTTCCACGATTACAGGTTATGAAAAAGAAGTTGTCATTGGCAAGAATCCCACCTTTTTGTTTTCTCATAAACACAACGCGCAGTTCTATTTTCATTTGCGTCGCACGCTAGTTAAATCAGGTGCGTGGTCAGGTGAAGTGTGGACAAAACGTAAAAATGACGAGATTTATCCCATTTGGTTATCTCTTTACAGTGTAAAAGATGAAAACAATGCCACGACGCATTTTGTTGGCATTTTTAGCGATATTACAACGCGAAAAGCGGCGGAAAATCAGCTTAAACAATTAGCCCATTACGATCCGCTCACGGGGCTTCCTAATCGTACCCAATTTACCGAACGCTTAAAATGGACAATTGAAGTCGCGCACCGTGACAATCAGCAAGCGGCGTTAATGTTTTTAGATTTAGATCGTTTCAAACTGATTAACGATACGCTAGGACATCAAGCCGGCGATCAATTATTGATTGAAGTTGCAAAACGCATGACAGACTGCGTGCGTGAAGTCGATACCGTTTCACGTCTTGCAGGTGACGAATTCACCATTATTTTGAATAATGTCAAATCGCCCGAAGAAGCAGGGCAAGTTTCGAAAAAAATCCTTGAAGCCTTTAAAATACCAATTCAACTCGAAGGGCGCGATGTGTTTGCGTCAACGAGTATTGGCATTACGCTGTATCCCAATGACGGCACAACGGCAAATCAATTGATTAAAAATGCCGACACGGCGATGTATCACGCCAAAGAACGTGGTCGTAATAATTTTCAATACTTCTCCCATTCGATGAACCAAAAGGTGTTAGACGAATTGGAAATGGAAACAAATTTGCGCCAAGCGTTAAAAAATAACGAATTTTCGTTAAATTATCAGCCGCAATTTGATTTAAAAAATAGAAAAATGATTGGGTTAGAAGTGCTATTGCGCTGGAAACATCCCGTATTAGGCATGATTCCACCCGCTGTTTTCATCCCTCACGCTGAAAAAAGTGATTTGATTATTACGATTGGCGAATGGGTTTTAAAAACAGCGTGTGAAAAAAGTATGGCATGGCAAGCTCAAGGTTTGCCATCGGTTCGCATTGCGGTAAATTTGTCAGGCATGCAATTAAAACAACACGATTTAATTGAGCGCGTGAAAAGAATTTTGCATGATACAAAATTACCGTCAGAACTGTTAGAACTTGAATTAACCGAAGGCGTTTTGATGGATAACGCTGAAATGACAATTAGCACGCTTAACGAACTAAAAAAAATGGGCATTCGATTATCGATTGATGATTTCGGCACAGGCTATTCGTCGCTGAGTTATTTAAAACGTTTTCCAATTGATACGTTAAAAATTGATCAATCATTTGTGCGCGACATTACAACCAACGAAGATGACAACGCAATTGCAGCGACCATTATTTCAATGGCACACAATTTACGTTTAAAAGTGATTGCAGAAGGCGTTGAAACAAAAGAACAATTGGACATTTTGCATGAAAAAAATTGTGACGAAGTGCAAGGTTATTATTTTAGTCATCCGTTGGATGAAACAAAGTTATGTCGATTACTTGCAGAATTGAGAAATTAAAATGAAAACACAACGCAAAGCCGTCGCCCTGATTTCGGGCGGACTTGATTCATTGCTTGCCGTCAAAGTCGTGCAAGAACAAGGCATTTATGTCGAAGGAATTAACTTTTTTACTGGCTTTTGTGTCGAAGGACACACACATGCGATTCGCAATCACGACAAAGCCAAACCAAAACGTAATAACGCCCTTTGGTCAGCCGAGCAATTAGGCATCAAGCTACACATTATCGACGTGATTGACGAATACAAAGATGTACTCATTAACCCTAAACACGGTTATGGCACTAACATGAATCCGTGCATGGATTGCAAGGTGTTCATGATTAAAAAAGCTAAACAATGGATGCTCGAAAACGGTTTTGATTTCATCATCACAGGCGAAGTGATTGGACAGCGTCCGATGTCGCAAACTAAATTCAAATTGCCACAAATTGCCAAAGAATCGGGAGCAGACGACTTAATTGTGCGTCCGCTTTGTGCCAAGAATTTAGAACCAACATTGCCTGAACGTGAAGGCTGGCTTGACCGTGAAAAATTGCTAGACATTACAGGTCGCTCGCGCAAGCCGCAATTTGCGCTTGCAGAAAAATGGGGCATTGAAGATTTCGCTCAACCCGCAGGGGGCTGTTGTTTTTTAACCGATAAATTTTATTCCGCAAAACTCGTTGATTTGTGGCAATCAAACGGTCACAAAAATTATGAAATGGACGACATTATGCTGCTCAAAGTTGGGCGGCACTTGCGCCCTGCCCCGCATTTCAAATTGATTATTGCCCGTGATGAAGGTGAAGGGCGTTTTATGCAAGGTTATCGCAAAGAATTTGTCAACGTACGCCCCAGCAGCCATAAAGGTTCGATAGCGTTAATTGATGGTTTACCCAAAGAAGAAGATTTTGAATTGATAGCCAGCGTCGTGGCACGTTATGGTCAAGGTCGAAATGATGAAAACGTAACGCTTGAAATTGTCGAAAAAAATGGTGAAACACATTCACTGACGGTTTCACCATTTAAAGACGATGCAAAACTTATTGAGTGGCAGGTTTGAGTTGAATCGCTTGCAATAAATCTTCTTTTTTCACCGCACCTGCGTGGCGATAAATAATTTGCCCCGCAGGATTCACGACGACCGTATAAGGCACTGTGTTGGCACTATTTCCAAGTTGTTGCGAGAGATTAAACCCCTCCCATTCACTTGCCACTAAAACGGGATAATTCATTTTTGCCGTCTCTTTGAAACTCGTCACGGCAGGTAATTCATCAATGGCAACGCCAATAAACTGCACATTTTTCGCAGTAAATTTCGTTTGCAATTGCATAAATTCGGGAATTTCTTTTAAACACGGATGACACCACGTTGCCCAAAAATTGATAACCCGTGTTTTTCCCGACCATTCTGAAATGTTGTGCATTTTTTCTTCGGTGTCGGGAAATGAAAATGTGGGCAATGTGTCATCGGCGTGAACATTTAAACTAAGTAAAAAAAACACTGCTGCTAAAAATTTGCCAAGTTTCACGCGCTTTTCTCCGCCGATTCAATGAAGTTTTTACGACTTTGCGCTAACTGTTCTAGCACATCTAACGCCGCGTTTTCATCTGTCGTCATGTCATGCAAAAAGTGGTGATTATTCTCTTTCACCCAACTGAGCGGCATTTCCCACCACGCTAAACTCACCAACGCTTCACGCACTTTTTCTGAAAAACGAAACCGAATCAATTTTGCAGGCGTTCCTGCATAAATGCCGTAAGGTTCACTGCGAAAATTGGGCGGCAATAACGAACGTGCGCCAATCACACAACCATTTTCAATTATTCCACCGCCGAGCATCATCACTTCATCACCCAGCCACACGTCATTTTTTATAACAGAATCTGCATATTGAGGTGGAGAAGCATTTTTTAATGCCATTCCAAAAATAGAAAACATCGCAGTCGAAATTGTTCGCATGTCATGTTGACCATTGAGCAAGAATTTCAACCGCAAACCGCCTGCAACATAACGTCCCACGCGCAAACTTTGAATTCCTGCATCATATTTCACCAATGAACCAACACCCAAACCTGAACATTTCCCAATATAAAATTTGCCGTTGATGTTTTCAGTTTGGTCAAGCCAATTACGAAAAAAACCATGTGGAATAAAACTTATACCGCCTTGCGCGTAAGTTAAAATTTGAAATTTCTTTGCCCAAGGATGATTTTCAGAAACGCCTGCAAAGTCAGGTTCCGTGATAATTTCCATGCGCTTACTCAATCACTTTCAAACCGCCCATATAAGGCAACAACACTTCGGGAATATGAATTCGTCCGTCGGCATCTTGATAATTTTCCATCACTGCAATCAAGGTGCGACCTGCCGCAAGTCCCGAACCATTCAAGGTATGCACCAATTCTGGTTTGCCCGTTTCTGGATTGCGCCAACGTGCTTGCAAACGACGCGCTTGGAAATCTCTAAAATTACTGCAAGACGAAATTTCACGGTACGCATTTTGACCTGGTAGCCATACTTCTAAATCATACGTTTTGCTTGAAGAAAAACCCGTATCACCTGCACACAAAAGCATTTTGCGATACGGCAAGTTTAATTTTTGCAAAATCATTTCTGCATGAGCCGTTAAATCTTCATGCGCTTGCACCGAATCTTCGGGTTTTACAATTTGCACGATTTCTACTTTTTCAAATTGATGTTGGCGAATCATACCGCGCACATCACGACCATACGCACCTGCTTCACTTCTAAAACAAGGACTGTGACATACAAATTTAAGCGGTAAATCTTTCGCGTCCACAATCACATCGCGCACAATGTTTGTCACAGGCACTTCAGCGGTTGGAATCAAGTAATAATCAGGATTTTCGCTAGCTTTGAATAAATCAGCGGCAAATTTTGGTAATTGCCCCGTGCCGCGCAAACTGTCAGCATTCACCAAATACGGCACATACGTTTCTTGATAACCATTTTCGCTGCTGTGCGTATCGAGCATGAATTGAATTAACGCACGTTGCAAACGCGCTAATTGCCCGTTTAAAACCACAAAACGTGAACCTGTGATTTTCGCGCCGAGTTCGAAATCTAATAAATTACGCGCTGTGCCTAAATCAACGTGGTCTTTGACTTCAAAATCAAATTTAGGCAAATCACCCCAACGGCTAATTTCAACGTTATCGTCTTCGTCTTTGCCTTCTGGTACGGAAACATCAAGCAAATTCGGAATGCCCGACATTAGTACATCGAGTTCCGCTTGAATTTCTGATAATTCGGTTTCAGCGGCTTTTAATTCATCACCTAAATTCGCAACTTTATCGAGCAACGGTTGAACATCTTCGCCTTTCGCTTTAGCTTGCCCGATGGCTTTTGAACTTGAATTACGTTCACTTTGTAATTCTTGGGTTTTGGTTTGAACTGCTTTACGACGCGCTTCTAATTCGCTGTAATTTTCGGGGTTAAAAGCAAAATTACGTTTTTTCAATCCTGCAATGACAAAATCTAAATCGTTACGAAATAACTGAACATCTAACATTAAAAGTACCTTTTGAATAAAAATTTAAAAACATTGCGGCTAGTATATCTGCAACGCTATCTATCATCTACACCGCAACGCGCATTTATCGCCGCGCTAAAAAGCAAGATGATTTAAACTATTTACCAACAATCAAAACCTAAAAAGTTAAATTATGACGTTCGTAAAAAATTCCAAAAACCTTTTCAAATTCGCGCTACTTTGCAGCGCGTTAGCGTTTCCCGTTTTCACTTCAGCCGAAGTGTTAGACAACATTATTGCCATTGTTGAAGACGATGTGATTTTAGAAAATGAATTGCAACGCGAAGTGTCAACCATTGAACAGCGTATTGCGGCAAGCAAATCGCCCATGCCACCCCAATCAATTTTGCGTCGCCAAGTGTTAGAACGCATGATTGTCGATAAATTGCAGCGTCAACTTGCTGAAAAAGCAGGTATTAACGTCAGTGAAGACATGCTCAATTCGTCTGCTGCCGATATTGCACGGCGCAATAATTTAAGCCTTGAAGAATTTCGCGTTGAACTTTCAAAACAAGGCATTGATTACGCCGCATTTTTAGAAAATTTAAAAAATGAAATCGTGGTCAACGAACTGCGTGGACGTGAAATTGGTGGAAAAATCAAAGTGACCGACCGCGAAGTCGAACATTATTTAGAAACCCAAGGCAAAGTCAGCGACGACTTGGTGCAATATCATTTAGGACACATTTTAATTTCTGTACCTGAAGGGGCATCCGCTAGCACGATTCAAAAAGCGCAAGAAAAAGCGAGTGAGTTGGTGAAAAAACTACGCGCTGGACAAGATTTTACGCAAACGGCAATGAGTGAATCTAACGACGGTAATGCGTTAAAAGGCGGCGATTTAGGTTGGCGTACGTTGAAAGATATGCCGACCTTATTTGTAAGCGAAGTGGGAAAATTACCACAAGGCGCGGTTTCTGAGCCACTACGCAGTCCAAGTGGTTTTCATATTATTAAAATGCTCGACCTCAAAGGCGCACTGGATGGTTCTCACTCAATCGTTAAAACCAAAGTACGTCACATTTTGGTCAAGACCAATGAACTTGTCGATGATGCAGAAGCAAGCAAACGTGCGTGGACATTGAAAGAACGCATTGCCAGTGGTGATGATTTTGCAACACTCGCGCGGTCAAATTCCGATGATAAAGGCTCGGCAATTAAAGGCGGCTCTCTCGATTGGGTTGAACCAGGTGCGCTGGTTAAACCGTTTGAAGATGCGATGTCAAAATTAAAAATCGGCGAAGTCAGCGACCCCGTGCAAACGCAATTTGGTTGGCACATTATTCAAGTGTTAGAGCGTGAAAACCGTGATAACAGCGCAGAATTTAAGAAAAACCAAGTCCGTGACGCGATTCGCAAACGCAAAATTGAAGAAGAAACTGAATTGTGGCTACGCAAATTGCGCGATGAGGCGTTTGTCGAAATTTACAGCAATCGGATTTAACGCATGGTTGAAGTTAATTCGTTCGATATTATCGTTAGTCAACTGCGTGCGATTATCAAACACCGTCATTTGGACGGAAAGCGTAACGCCGTTTTACTTTTAGCCAATGAGCTTGAAATAAATCCGCTCGATTGTGCGGCAGCGTTGTTGTCGTTGCAATTTGAAGGCGTGGTGTGTTCACCGCCGCCGCCTGAAATCCCCCTTGTTCCCATTGAACCGCTCGATTTGCCACCGATTAAATTGCAGCGTTATCGTTTAGATGTGGGTAAAAAACAGCGCGTAGAATTTGAAATGCTGCACGATTTGCTCATTGAAGAATCGGGTGTTGACAGAAAGAACATTCAAAACGTCAGCATTCGCAATGATTACACGTTGCTAGAATTGCCCGACGATATGCCGTCGGACATTTTTTTACATTTGAAAAACATTTCCATTAACGGCTACAAACTGAACATTAAACGCTTAAAAGTGCGTAAAGATACGCCGCACAAATCCAGCAATCACTTTCGTCGTAGACGCTAAAACATGAAACATATTGAATACATTAACAAACCTGAGCAACTCGACGATTTATGTCAGCGCATTGAAAACGCGCCGTGGATTGCCGTAGACACCGAATTTTTGCGTGAAAAAACCTATTACCCCAAATTTTGTTTGTTGCAACTCGCAACGCCTGAGTGGGTGGCGTGCATTGACCCGCTTGCTATTAAAGATTTAAGCAAACTTTTTGATGCAATTTACAATCCGAATGTCACCAAAGTATTCCATTCGTGCCGCCAAGATTTAGAAATTTTTTATCAGCTCACGGGCAAATTGCCCTCCCCGATTTTTGATACCCAAATTGCCGCGCCACTGCTGGGTTTTACGGAATCAGTGGGTTACGCGATGCTCGTATCGAGTTTCTTGAATATCAATTTAGAAAAAACGCACACAAGAGCGGATTGGAGTGCGCGACCTTTAAGTGCAGATGAAATCCAATATGCCGCCGATGACGTGATTTATTTGTGCGAGATTTATCAAAAAATGACGGCGAAATTGGAAAAATTAGGGCGTTTGAATTGGCTAAAAGAGGATTTTGCCGCGCTGGAAAATCCCGCGCAATATGAAACGCATCCTGACAATGCGTGGTTGCGCGTAAAAGGAAAAAGCAAATTAACAGGCAAACAGTTGTCGATTATTCAAGTAGTTTCAAAATGGCGTGAAGCGGTTGCTCAAAAAGAAAATCGTCCTAAAAACTGGTTGTTGCGTGATGAACAATTATTTGATTTTGCAAAATTTCAACCCGAAACCATTGATGCACTGTTGAAAATTCGTGGTTTAAATGAGCGAACGGTGAATTATCACGGCAAAGAATTGTGCGCGTTAATTAAAGCGGCAAAAAATGCACCGCCCATTCCGATGCCTGAATATACGAAAAGTATTTCGGGTAAAAATCAGCAACAAGAAGCGATAGTCGATATTTTATTTGCCTTGGTGCGAATTCGCGCGGAAGAAAATCAGCTCAATCCGACCAGTTTAGCCACACGAAATGATTTAGATATTTTACTCAATGGCGAAGATTGCTTATTGCTACACGGCTGGCGTTTTTCAATGGTTGGTAATGAATTGCAACAACTTTTAAGTGGCAAAGCGCAATTAAAAATTGAGAATAACAGTGTGCAATTTAGCTGTATTTAATCGCATTTTTCACCTTGTTTTGCCCCCACATAAAATGTGAAAATGGTCGGCTCACAACAAACTAAATAGAGAAAGATTTTGACTGTAAAAAAATACCACGCCGTTGACCGTGTGCAACTTGCAAAAGACATCGATGCTGTTCAAAAAGAACTTTTAGGAAACACCAATATCGATGATTTCAACCATCTCAAAAAAATTGAAAGCTGGGGACGAATCTGTACAGGTTTAGGCTATGCGACAGCGTGGATTATTCCCAATCCTGTTTCGGCGTATTTAATCAGTCAAGGTAATTTCACTCGTTGGACAACGGTCGCACACCATATTTTGCATCGTGGTTATGACAAAATTGATGGCATTCCTACGCATTACACCAGCAAAGGTTTTGCAAAAGGCTGGCGACGTTATTGGGATTGGCTCGATTGGATGTATCCCGCTGCGTGGGACACCGAACACAATGATATTCATCATTATCATTTAGGTGAAGAAATCGATCCCGATCAAGTTGAATTCAACATGGAAACGTTACGCCAATCGAACATCCCGACATGGGGACGCTATGCGTTATTAGCCATGATGGCAGCAAGTTGGAAAATTATTTATTACGCCTCTTCAACCTTGACCGAACATCGCGCCATTCAAGCGAAAGAACAAGGCGGAAAACGTAATCAAATTTCTCGTGCCGATATGTGGAATCCACTAAAACCTGCGGGCAAAGATTTGTGGCTCAGTT
>JAQTOT010000235.1 GCA_028713145.1 Methylococcales bacterium | reverse complement strand
CGTCCACGTTCTGCAAGTTGCAGTGCTTTTGTCATAAAAGTTAAATCTGTTTTCATGGCGTATAAATCAATGTGTAAAAAAATGAAACGTAATATAACTTCAAAGTTTCACACAATTTGAACTAAAAATTCTGACAAATATCTGTTGGGTATGTATTTTGCTTTATTCTGTTATTTTTTTATGGTTTATCGGGTGGAATTACAGCGGCTTGAATGATAAGGTATGCAAAAATAATTCCACACTATTTGAATATACTCAAACAGGTCTATCGCGCATGAAACAATCTTTAAATTTACGGATGGGTCAGCAGTTATCAATGACCCCGCAGTTGCAGCAAGCGATTAAATTGTTGCAAATGTCTACATTGGATTTGCAACAAGAAATTCAGCAAGCGTTAGAATCGAACATTATGCTCGAATTGGAAGAGGATGATTTTGGTTCATTTTCGCTCGATATGACCGCACACGATAAAAAAAGCGATAACCTTGAGCTAATGCAAAGCAGTGAAGGTTCGCAAACTGATATTCCTGACGATTTACCAACAGATTCATCGTGGGATGATATTTACGAGAGTGAACCTGATTACGAATCGCCTGCTGCCGATTATGATTTTGGTTCAATTCAAGAAACGTCTAATTTTGAAGGCGAATTTGAGAGTCAACATACGAGTACATTAAGTCTACAAGCGCATTTACTCGACCAGCTTGATTTAGTTTCTTTTTCAGAGCGAGATTACGCCATTTCAATTGCCATCATTGATTCCATCAATACGGAAGGTTATTTAACGACGAATTTGGAAGATATTTGCAGCGGATTACGCGAGCAAATGCCTGATTTGGAACTCGACGAAGTGAACGCGGTGTTGCATCGAATTCAACATTTTGATCCCGCTGGCGTGGGGGCGATCGATTTAGGTGACTGTTTGCGTTTGCAATTGCAGCAACTTCCTGATGCTACGCCGTATAAAAGTGATGCGTTAGTATTAGTTACTCGTCATTTAGATTTACTCGCCACGCACGATCAAGCCAAATTAGTGCGAAAACTCAGTGTAGATGAAGAAGAATTAGGCGAAATTGTGGCGTTAATTCGCACGCTTGATCCCAAACCTGGTGAAAAAATCCAAAGCCGATTATCGGAATACGTTGTTCCTGATGTCTATGTGCGAAAAATAAATGATCGTTGGTGTGTTGATTTAAATCCTGATGTTGCGCCAAAATTGCGCGTCAATGAGATGTACGCAGGTTTGATTAAAAAATCCGATTCGAGCAAAGACAACACTGTGATGAAAGAACATTTGCAAGAGGCAAAATGGTTTATTAAAAGTTTGCACAGCCGTAACGATACATTATTGCGTGTGGCTCGTTGTATTGTCGAAAAACAAACCGCCTTTTTAGAACACGGTTCGATTGCGATGAAATCAATGGTTTTACGCGACGTTGCAGAAGAATTAGAATTGCACGAATCGACCATTTCTCGCGTCACGACGCAAAAATATATGCACACGCCAAACGGGATTGTAGAATTCAAATACTTTTTCTCTAGCCACGTTTCAACCGATGGCGGCGGCGAATGTTCGTCAACAGCGATTCGTGCGTTAATTAAAGAGTTAATCGGTAATGAAAATGCAACAAAACCGCTCAGTGATAGTAAAATAGCGGAGTTTTTAAAAGCAAAGGGCATCAATGTTGCTCGAAGAACAGTGGCTAAATATCGTGAAGCGATGTTTATTTCCTCGTCCAGTCAACGCAAGCGT
This sequence comes from Methylococcales bacterium, assembly GCA_028713145.1. Lineage (GTDB taxonomy): Bacteria > Pseudomonadota > Gammaproteobacteria > Methylococcales > Methylomonadaceae > UBA10906. The sequence goes on along the minus strand of JAQTOT010000235.1, from coordinate 1,025 downwards.
TTGTTATAAACGCACGTTGTTTTTTCCTCCTTCATTTTTTACAAGGAATTATTTATGCAAGTCATTATTAGTGGTCATCACTTAGAAATCACCGACGCTTTAAAAGCGCACACGGAAGAAAAATTCGCTAAATTAGCGCGTCATTTTGACAAAGTAACGGATGTTCACGTTATTTTAAGCGTGGAAAAATTGGTGCAGAAAGCCGAAGCGACTTTGCATTTTGCAGGAACGAAATTTTTTGCCGAAGATGAACAAGAAGATATGTATGTATCGATTGATCATTTAGTCGATAAATTAGATCGTCAAATCTTGAAGCACAAAGAAAAACACGCTTCACATTAAAATGAAAAACGGTTCAAGGTGTAAATGAAAATTTGCATCTTGAACCGATAAGATAAAATCAAAAGCAGGCGCGACAAGTTCGCGCCTTTTTATTGTCAGGAATTTATCATGTTAGAAAAAATTGAAAATTCACTTGAAAAAACCATGTATGCCAGTCGTTGGTTATTAGCTCCGATTTATGTCGGAATGAGTTTTGGGTTGATTGCCTTATTTTTTAAATTTTTTGAAGAACTTTTTCACCTGCTTCCTCATCTGCTCGATGTTACTGAAGAAACGCTGGTTTTAAAATTACTCACATTGATTGATTTAAGTTTGGTCGGCAGTTTGATTGTCATTGTGATGTTTAGCGGTTATGAAAATTTTGTTTCACGTTTGAATTTGAGCGATTCTACTGAAAAACTAAATTGGCTCGGGACACACGATTACGGTTCGTTAAAGGTCAAATTAGCTTCTTCGATTGTGGCGATTTCATCGATTCACTTACTCAAAATTTTTATGAATGTTGAAAAAACCGACAGCGATAAAATTATGTGGTACGTCATTGTTCACATGAGTTTAGTGATTTCTGCGGTGATGCTTGGTTATTTAGACAAACTGACGAAACACTGATGCGTTTATTATTACTCGGCACAGACGGTTGCCATTTGTGTGAAGACGCTCAAACGCTTTTAAACGAAAACCAA